>JANXOO010001468.1 GCA_025353525.1 Schlesneria sp.
GTTCTTCCGTCGGATTCCATTCCAGTGCCAGCTCGCTCATCACGCGGAGAAGTATTCGATCCAGAAGTTCTCCGCCAGATCAATCCAAACATTCCCACGCCTTTGGCGAATCTTTACGAATGAAGTTCCATAAGATTATTATAGTAAATGACTTGTGACGACCCATTCCAGAGAGCGATCAAATCCCATCACTTTCATCATAACGTATTATTATAAAGTGCTTTACGCCTCTTTTTGATCGAAAAGTGGCGATGTCCAATTAGGCATCCAGATTTCAGATGCACACCCGTTTGAAGTCAGGCTGAATCCTGAACTTCAAACGGGGGCTTTTCATTTGGTGTTTTGATCCGGATCGACCAGTTTTGCGTTTGTGTTGGCAGGCCTGACTGATGCTGGCGACAGACTTCGGCGGTCGGGCAAGATATTGATGACCAAAACATGGTCACACAGGCGAAAGCCTGAATTACGGCCGCGAGCGAAATCAATCGTGGCCCTAGGTCGCGACGGAACGTAGACTGGATTCCGACATCCAGAATCGCCCGTTGACACTGCTGTCAATTACCGGAAAGATTTATTGTGCAAACTCTGATTGTGTGGGCGATACCGATTGCCTGTATTTTGGTTTCGATCGCATTTCTCTTGTGGTTGGTTGTCAGGTATATCCCCAACGACAAGGTGGGGATCGTAGAAAAATTATGGTCTGCGAAAGGCTCGCTTTCGGAAGGTGCCATTGTTGCGCTCAGCGGTGAAGCGGGATTCGAGCCTGACGTTCTGCGTGGTGGCTTGCACATCGGGTACTGGAAATGGCAATACGCCGTCCACAAGCGACCGATGATTACGGTCAAGCAGGGAAAGCTGGCTTATGTCTTCGCCCGAGCGGGCGAAGCGCTAGGACCCAGCCAGACGTTGGGCCGCGTTGCCGAATGCAATCACTACCAGAACGTTCGCGCATTTCTGAAAGAAGGTCAGAAAGGGCGTCAACGTGCCATTCTGCGCGAGGGGGTCTATGCGATCAATCTTTCGGTCTTCAACGTCATTACCGAAGACTGTGTTTTCTCGATCCATAGCGACACAAGCCTTGGCAAATGGCAGCAGCAGTTGTCGTCAACGTACGGATTCGATCCGGTCATCGTCGGCAGTTCTTCGGGCAGCAAGGTTGACGACATTGGTATCGTCACGACCCATGACGGCCCGTCGTTGCAACAGGGCGAAATCATCGCTCCTCCCGTCGGCAACGATGAGGGAAACGCGAATTACCACAACAATTACCAGGACATCGAATCGTTCCTGAAAGCAGGAGGTCGTCGCGGCAAACAGTACGCACCGTTACTCGACGGCACCTACTTCATTAATCACTGGTTTGCGACGATCGAACACATTCCCAAAGAAGTTGTCAGTATCGGTGAAGTCGGGGTTGTTGTCAGCTATTACGGAAAAGCAGGAGATGATACGTCGGGCGTCCAGTTCAGGCATGGCGAACGAGTTCACCAGGGCGAACGCGGTGTGTGGGAATCGACGCTGGGACCTGGCAAATACCCCTTTAATACGTATGCCGGACAGATTATTCGCGTACCGACGACGAACTTTGTGCTGCACTGGATTACCGGCAAAAGCGAAGGCCACAAATACGACGAGTCGCTGAAATCGATCGACCTGATTACGAAGGACGCCTACGAGCCGATTCTGCCTCTGTCAGTCGTCGTCCATATCGACTACCAGAAGGCACCGAACGTGATTCAGCGGTTTGGAGATGTCAAAAAGCTGATCACGCAAACGATCGATCCAATGCTCAGCGCCTACTTCCGCGACGTCGCACACAAGAAAACGATGCTGGAACTCGTTCACAGTCGCGACGACATCCAGGGGCAGGCTCGATCGGAACTGAAAGCGAAGTTTGAACAATTCGATATCGGATGTGTCGACGTCCTGATCGGAAAGCCCGAATCCAGGGGGGACGATGGTAAAATTGAAAACCTGCTGGAACAACTTCGGTTGCGTCAGTTGTCGCTTGAGCAAATCGAGACTTACGGCAAGCAGGAACAGGCGGCCGAGAAGAAAAAAAGCCTGAACGATGCGAACGCAAAAGCCGAAATGCAGCAACAATTGACGCAGTCAGCGATC
Source organism: Schlesneria sp. (assembly GCA_025353525.1). GTDB lineage: Bacteria > Planctomycetota > Planctomycetia > Planctomycetales > Planctomycetaceae > Schlesneria. The sequence goes on from JANXOO010001468.1 coordinate 2,122, forward strand.
GAAATTGCGATTACAACGAATCGGGCCGAGGCCGATTTGTCGAAAGCCCGAAAGGATGCAGAACGGCGCGTCGTCACTGCCAAAGCGGACAGCGAAAGCGTGTCGCTCGAAGGAAAAGGCCAGTCGGATAAAGTCAGCCTCGTCGGTTCTGCAGAAGCCCAGGTTCTGCAGAAGAAAGTCGATTCGTTCGGAGACCCCAGACTCTATGCGTTGTCGATCGTCGCCGACGCGTTGGCCCACAGCGAGCAACCGCTCGTTCCGGCAACGATGTTGTCAGCAGGCGGAGACGGTCAGCAAAGCGGGATGCTTGGAATGCTGATGTCACTGCTGGTGGCGGAAAAAATGGGAGTCAACGTCGTGAATCGTCCGACAGGTCAGCCAGTGCCGACCGACAAATCAGCTTCGGAAGAAACCGGGACGAACAAATAAACCTCGGTGTTCAAGGATTTTCCCGACGGCAGCAGAACTTGCAGTTAAAAAAATCGCGATTCGACGGTAACCTGTCTTGTGCGAACGGCATCAAACAGGGCAGCCGATGAATTCGAACTCACAAGGAGAGTGATTGATGGCAATCGATCGAAAACACTGCACGTACGGTGCGTGGCTCGCAATTCTGTTTCTGGGAACGGCGGGCGGTGGATGTGCACGCGAGTCCACAAATGTTTCACGAGTGGTAACTCAGCCGGAACGGGACCGGGCAACTGTGGGAAAAAGGAGCGAACAGGAAATGTCAGACACAGGCGACGAACAATTAACCGAAGACAATCAGGATGGGCAGGTTATGGCCGACGTGTCTGGACCGGAGGCAAAAAGTGATTCCACACCGGCACCGAAAGGATTCAACAAACTGACTCGTGAAGAGGAATATGTGATTCTGCGAAAAGGGACCGAGCGTGCTTATCTTGGCGAATATACGGACAAGAAGGATCCCGGGACATACGTTTGTCGACGCTGCAACGCGTCCCTTTACGAATCAAAGGACAAGTTCGACAGTCACTGCGGCTGGCCGAGTTTCGACGACGAAATCCCGGGGGCTGTTCGACGTATCGAAGACGCAGACGGACTGCGCACGGAAATTGTCTGCAAAAACTGCGGCGGGCATTTGGGCCACGTCTTTATCGGCGAAGGAAAAACCAGAAAGAACACGCGTCATTGCGTCAATTCAGTTTCGATGAAATTTTACCCTGAAGGGAAAACAATCCCTCCCGCCATCAAAGTAAAATCGTTTCCCACCATCGAAAAATAGGATTCCGGTCCCAGTGGGCGTGCCATGGCGACACCCACTGGGCAACGCCGTGAAGGATTTTTGGATTGAAAAACAATGCAGAACGAGAATCCAGGCGAGCCGTGCGGCGTAAGCCCTCAGATTCTTCGGCAATTCGGTC
>JANXOO010001214.1 GCA_025353525.1 Schlesneria sp.
TGGAGTCGATTCCGAGGTCGTGGTCGAGGCTCATATCGAGATTCAGCAACTCGGTCGGATAACCCGTCTTCTCGGATACGACTTCCAGGACCGTTGATCCCAGGGACGCTGTCTGGTTTTTTCCAGAAGACGGTGGCGCAAGTCCCGCGGTTGGGATTATTGTAACGGAGCGACCCTCATCCTGAGCCGCGAATTGTAATGGCGTGTTAACCGAATCGCGTCGAACCTCGCGACGATTTTGAGGCATTGCCAACTGCGCGACAGCGGACGCACCCGTTGTTCTTGCATCGGTCAGCGTGACGACATCGCGCAACGTATGCAATGTGCCAAGCTCATCGGGCTGAAACGCGGGCAGATTCGGCACCTGTTCCTGAAGTGCCGAAAGAATCTCGACTCGCTTGATCGAATCGATTCCCAGGTCATGATCCAGGCTCATGTCGAGATTCAGCATCTCTGTTGGATAACCTGTTTTTTCTGAAACAACTTTCAGAACGGTTGCCCCCAGTGATGAAACGGTCGCCGCGACTACCTCAACGGGCTCGACGGGCTCGACGACCGGTGCTGCGACGACGGAAACGACATTCTGTGATGCGACGGGGGCAACAATCGGGGTTAGACCGACTTGCGGAACAGGAACCACGGCATCAATTATTTCAGGTCGTTCACTCGTTTTGAGTTTGCCGTTTTGACGCGGCTTGTTAAGTGTTTGAGCCAATTCTGCAAACGTTCGCAATGCAGCCGCCTGTCCTTCGAGGAACTGCTGATGCAATCGCGACGTTTCCTGCTGCATTCGCTGCAAGGCGTCGAGCGTCTGATGGATCACGGCTCGCGACGCGAAGTCCGACCCCTGCTCGTTCAATTCGCCATGGGCTGCGTTGTCGGCAGCAGATTCCTGAATCATTTTTGTCGGACTTGCTTCTAAAGGCGTTTCAATCGGCTTGACAGGACTCTCGGCGATGACCGGCTTCGGTATTCGGGGAGGAATTGGCGGGCGAGGTTTCACATAGTTGGCTCCGCTAATCGGGATTCGCAGGCGGCGCGAATCTTCCGCCCCGGCAGGCGAAACCGACTGCGGATCCCATTGTTCCCATCGAATGGAATGCCCTGATGCTGACAATTGAGCAAGGGCACTTGCAAGGTCAAAGGTGCCGCTTCGTTTGCCGCTCGAAGAATCGATCGCAATCGCTTTGAAATCCTGCCCGCTCAGAATCGAATTCACCAGGCCGGTTAAAACGCCACCAGGACCGACTTCGAGGAATGACCTGACTCCGTCCGAAAACATTCGTTCGATTTCGGTGACGAAATTCACAGGGCGAGCAAGTTGTGACGCCAGCAAATCGCGCGCTGCGTGCGGGTCTTCTGGATATTCCTCCGCAGTGCTGTTGGCGTATACGGGCATTCTTGACGGAGCGAAATCGACTTCGTCGAGCATCGGCCGGAACGCGACACTGGCGGGGGCGACCAGAGGACTGTGAAACGCAGCTGCAACGGCCAGTTTCTTTCCACGGATATTCCGCCGGGCAAACAGCTCGGTTGCTCGTTCAATCTCCGGGATTCGCCCCGAAAGTACGATCTGATTCGGACTGTTATAATTTGCAACAACAAGGTCGACGGACAATTCCTTGATCGCAGCTTCCACTTGCGTTAACGGAGCTCCCACGGCCAACATGCCGCCATCGACCTGTTGCGCCGCTGCCATCAACTGGCCACGCAACATCGACAATCGGTAAAGTGACTGTGGTGCGAATCGACGTGATGCGCACAATGCGGTCAGCTCACCATAGCTGTGTCCCGCAACCGCCTCGGGCCGAACCCCGAATCGATCAAGGACGGCAAGCGCCGCCAGACTGATGGCACCGATCGCAGGCTGAGCGATCTGCGTTGCTCGCAAGGCTGAATCGGATGCGGTGCGGGCCTCGGGCGTGAACGCGGGACGTGGATAGATGT
>JANXOO010001485.1 GCA_025353525.1 Schlesneria sp.
GGAAAAAATCTAAAGGTTTTAAGGTTTTCTGTCGAGACGAAATCAGGATCCGCTCAGCTACCCAGACTGCCACAACTGCGTATTGAAACAAAAATCAGGTCAAACCCGAAGAAACTCCCGTTGGAGTTCAGGCTTGGGCCTGTCTTCTGATTGTTGAAACCAACCCAACTCCCAAATCAGCGCGGCATCTTTGCAGGAGTTCAGGCTTGAGCCTGTTTTATGAAATGCAAGCCCATCGCTGGCCCCCAGGTCAACAAACTCAATCGCAATTCGCTCAAGCGACATCGCCTACGACAATGCATTCGAGAAATCCGAGACCAGATCGTCAGGATGCTCGATTCCTACTGATACCCTCAGAGTCGAATCGGTGATCCCCGCTTCTCGTCGTGCGGCTTCGCTCATTGAGGCGTGACTCATCGAATCCGGGTACTCGATCAGCGATTCAACGCCGCCTAATGATTCCGCCAACTGGAACAATTTCAACTTGCTGACGACCCGTTCGACGGACGGACGGCCTCCTTTGACTTCAAAACTGAGCATCGCTCCGAATCCCGTTTGTTGCCGTTTTGCCAGTTCATGTTGAGGATGATCGGTCAGCCCCGGGTAATAAACGCGATCAACCTGCGGATGCGAATCGAGGAATCTGGCGAGCGCCATGGCACCCCGCTGATGAGCCTCCATTCGCGGACCCAGCGTCTTGACGCCGCGCAAAACCAGCCATGCATCGAACGGCGAACAGGCCAGCCCCAATGCGTTGACAACGTAACTGATCTTTTCAGCGTGCTCTTTGCTGTTTGTGACGACGCAGCCGCCGACAACATCGGAATGTCCGTTGAGGTACTTCGTCGTCGAGTGAACCACGACATCAACACCATGTTCGAATGGTCGCTGACAATAGGGAGAGAGGAATGTGTTGTCAGCAATTGTGATAGCACCTGCAGATCTGGCAATCTGGCTGAGCGCTGCCATGTCGACGATATTCAACAAAGGATTGCTGGGGGTTTCGATCCAGATACATTTCGTGCGCGGCGTGATTGCCTTGCGAACCTGGTCGAGGTCACCCATCCGCACGAAGACGAAGTCGAGTCCCATATTGCGGAAGACCGAGTCGAACAGCCGATACGTCCCTCCGTAAATATCATGGCCGGCGATAATCTGGTCACCCGGCTGAAACAGGTGCATCGTCGCCGTAATGGCCGACATCCCCGTACAGGTCGCACGGCAATCGATCCCGCCTTCGAGCGCCGTGATGTTTTCCTCGAGTGCTCGACGCGTCGGATTGCCGCTACGGGTGTAATCAAAGCCGCGATGCGTCTTCAGGTCGTCCCAGCGAAATGTCGACGACGCGTAAATCGGAGTCGTTGCGCTGTTGAATGTAGAATCCTTGTCGACGCCTGTATGGACACACCGGGTCTCGAACCGCATGCAAAAATCCTTCAAATAAAGTCACCACGAAATCGAAGCGACATGTTAAGGACATCGCTACGTGTGGACAATCGAGTGACCCGACATTCGACTCCGGATTGCCGATCAAATCGTTGTTGAGTCGCCTGAAACCGCTTTCGACGTTAATCTTGGGCCGACGATACGTTTCAAGTTTCGATTCTGGAATTCGCTCGTGACTACGCCGCCCGATGATCTGATGCCGAAAAATGAATTCACTCCGGAAATACCGGGATCGACGATGTCGCCTGACGCTGATGCGACCGCAGCCAACCCATTGATGCCAGAGATAACAGTGGATATTGATCCGTTGACGCCCCGACTCGAATTCGGCCTAAGTGTCGCCAGGGAAGCGAGTGAACTGATTTTGCGCTACTACCAGGCAGCAGATCTGGCGGTCGCACAAAAAGCGGATTCCAGCCCCGTGACCGAGGCTGACAAACAGACGGAATTGCTGATCCGAGACCGGCTGGCCACTGCGTTTCCAGACGATGCGATCCTCGGTGAAGAATTTCCCGACAAGCCGGGAACGTCGGGATTTCGCTGGATTCTCGACCCGATCGATGGCACCAAATCGTTCATCCATGGAGTACCGCTGTTCGGAACTTTGATCGGAGTCGAATTCGATTCAAAGTGCGTGATCGGAGTCGTCCGGTTCCCTGCTCTGAACGAAGTCGTTTATGCGGCCAGGGGGAGCGGTGCATGGTGGCAAATCCGCGAACGGGAACCTCGCCGCGTCTCGGTCTCAACCACAACAGAACTTGCTGATGCAACATTTTGCACGACGAACCCGTCGCGGTGGTTCGCGATGGGGAACGGCACCGCGTTCGAGACGCTGGTCGCTTCGGTCAAACTGTCTCGAGGCTGGGGCGATTGTTACGGACATATGCTGGTCGCCACGGGACGAGCAGACGTGATGATCGACCCTGCGCTGAATGCGTGGGACGCTGCCGCGCTGCTGCCGATCATGGAAGAAGCAGGAGGACAGTTTCTGGACTGGAACGGACAGCCGACAATTCACGGTGGCAACGGAATTTCGGTAGCACCGGGTCTGAAGGATGCCGTCTTGCGAATTCTGAAGCGCAGCTTTGAAATCGACGGAGAGAATTTCCGCACGCTGGAAGAGTTTTTCGACGAAATCGGACGGGTCCTTGTTCCGGGCGTCGAATGGGGTCGCAACATGAATGCGTTCAACGACATTCTGCGCGGCGGATTCGGGACGCCGGAAAGTGGTTTCGTGCTGCGATGGAAGAATTCGGCCGAGTCGCGCAGCCGCCTGGGGCTCCCCGAGACGATCCGGCAACTCGAGCAGAATCTCCAACGCTGCCACCCGTCAAACAGGGCATTCGTCGAGCACGATCTGGATCTTGCGAAATCCGGTCGAGGCTCGACAGTTTTCGATTGGGTGGTCGAACTGATTCGGGTTCACGGCCCGGGGGGTCAAGAAGCGAACGATCGAGTGGAACTGGATCTGGTCTGATTTGTCGAGGACACCGCTTTGAGACTGGCACGAAGCCATCAACGTAATTTGTGGACGCTGATTCTGGTCACGCTGGTAATTCGGCTCGGCTGGGCCGCAGCACTCGAAACGGGTCAGGACGAGGCCTACCATTTTCTTTATACGGTGCATCCCGACTGGAGCTACTTCGACCATCCGCCAATGCTGATGTACGTCGCCCGATTCGGAATCACGGTCTGCGGTGGCTGGGTCCACCCGCTCTCGCTGCGACTCGGGTTCGTCCTGTTATTCGCAGGCTCGACATGGTCCATCAACCGGTGGACGGCACGCTGTTACGGCGAGACCGCAGGGTTTTACGCGGCATTGGCGTTGAATCTGAGCGCCTATTATACGGCGGCGGCAGGAGCGTTTGCATTGCCCGACGGGCCGTTGTTGTTTTTCTCGTTGCTGACAATGTGGAGTTTAAGCGAGGCACTCATTCATTCCCCCGGCCGAATTCGACCCTGGATCTGCGTCGGGTTCGCGTGCGCCGGAGCGATGCTTAGTAAATACCATGCGGTCTTCCTGCCACTGGGAACTCTGTTTTACGTCGTCGTGACACCATCAGCCCGGGGAAACTTGCTGAAACCCGGCCCATATCTTGCGGCGGCCATCGGATTTCTGGGGCTGGTGCCGGTATTGATCTGGAATGCTCAGCACGACTGGGCGTCGTTCGCATTCCAGAGTGCCCGAGCAGTTGGCTGGCAGTTCAAACCAGGCGGACTGGTGTTGATGTTATTCGGTCCGATGGGATGGTTGTTTCCGTGGATCTGGTATTCGTTCGCGATCATAATGGTGTCGCGCTTTCCGAAGCTTCGAATGATCGAGGGGATCGATCGACTGTTATTGTGCCTGGCATTGCTGCCACTGGGTCTGTTCGCGGTCGTGTCATGTTTCCGCCCGATACTTCCTCATTGGCCTCTGGTCGGGTTTCTGCCGCTATTTCCGCTGGCAGGAGATCTCTGGGCCAGGCAATCAATCATTCAACCGGTCATCGTCCGACGATGGCTGGTCTTCATGTCGGTGGCCTGCCTGTTATTTGCGGGGCTGTTTCTGAGTCAGGCGCGATTTGGTCTGGTGACATTTCCGTTTCGCGACCCATGCATCGAAATCAGCGGCTGGGAATCGGTGGAGCGAGCATTGTCAGATCAAGGTTTGCTTGATCGGCCCAATACATTCCTCGTCACCGACCACTGGTTCGACAGTGGTCAACTGGCATTTGCGGTCCGCAATCGGGTACCGGTGGCATGCTACAGAACGGGAGACGCTCGCGGATTTGCATTCTGGAGTCGTCCTGAAGACTGGTTGGGA
>JANXOO010001536.1 GCA_025353525.1 Schlesneria sp.
CTTCGTTGGAATTGTCGCTTGTCGCGGAAGAGCTCGTTCAGTAACTTTCGAAGGGACTTGAAATACATGGCGTTGTCTCCCCAAATGGTTGGTCGTGTTGCTGAACCCGCCGGAATGCTTTCAGACCGCAGTTTCCGCAAGGTACGAGATTGAAAATGCGCGCCCTGCGAAATCGTTACACGAAAATCGCAAAAAATGGCGAAGGCAGGAGAACAGCGAGCACGCAGACTTCGTGTCCTGCCTCGGCTCAAATTCTCAGCCTGTTTTTTGAGCACGAGCGACGGCGGCGCACGTTCAGGTCAAACGGGAGAGGTCTCAAGGCAATGACCTTCCATCTGTTTTTTGCGAACATATTCGAGTAGCCTTAATGTCGAATTTCATCCGAAATCGTTTTGCAAGAAAGTCGAATGCCAACGACATCTCTGACACTACTCGAACGCGTTCAGAATCAGACACCCGTTGAAAATGGCGGTGTCGTTCGTGATGCAGACGCCTGGAATCGACTCGTCGAACTCTACACGCCACTTCTGTTTCGCTGGAGCCTGAAGACGGGACTGAATGAGTCTCAGTCCGAAGATCTCGTACAGGAAGTCTTCAAGGTGTTACTAACAAAAATCGGGGCGTTTGAACGAGAGCGAGATGGCTCGTTTCGAAAGTGGCTGCAGGTCGTCACCGTCAATAAATGTAAGGAACAATTTCGTCGCAAGCAGCTCTCGATCACAAATGCCGATAGCAGCTTCGACCCACTCAGTGCCGTTTCCGATCCGGCTACCCTCGTCGAATTTTGGGAAGATGACTATTGCCAGCAGGTGATTCAACGCTCAATGCAGCTCATGAAGGCCGAGTTCTCGGAAAAAGTTTGGCGATCCTGTTGGGAGCACATTGTTCAGGGCCGACCTGCGAGTGAGGTAGGCGAACAGCTGGGGATCACTGCCAATGCGGTGCGAGTTTATTCCTCCCGCATTCTGGCTCGCCTCAGAATCGAGTTTCGCGATCTTCTTTGAGAGCGATTCCACCAGCAATTTGAAGTGAATGCGATTGGCTTTTCCGTCGACAGTAGACTGGAACTGCAGGCAGTTTTGCGTAACAGTTCCTGCGCTTCTTGAAATCGCTTACGAGGTTTGTCAACTTCTGCATTTCCGGTCAGCCAGTCAACGTGTGGATTTGCCGCTGTTCCCCAGTTCCATGGAACGACCGGAATTTATTTTTTTCAACAAATCCAATTTTTTTTTGTAACGTCATTGCCGATCTCGCATTTTCTTTGATGTTGACGCCAACACCCTGATGAATTCCGGACAACGACCTGCAATGAATCATGGAGCGTTGGCCTCGTAACCCATGGGACGCCAATAAAAAAGGAACGAAAATGCTGCGACGATTCTTGCTTATCTCGACAATTGCGACCGGATTCGGAATTTCCGGAAATTCGGATGCGCTTGCAGGTGGCTACACGACCTACGTCATCAACATGGCGCAATTGAATTACAAGACCCCTGTTCCCTACTCCAAAGCGTTCCGATCCGGTAATTCAGCAGACGTTTTTACGACATCAAGCGCGTGCTTGCAAAACATCAATCAGAGAGTGGCCCAGAACAAACTAAAGGGATGGGATTACGAGTGTTTTCTGGTTGTCTATACGGAAAAACGACCTCTGAATCCAATAGACGACGTAAGCACGCTGGCCAATTGCGCATCTGGAGCATATGGGAAATGGGCAGGTTGGATTGTCTATTGGGCTCCGGCTCGGGGGCGAGGTTATTTTCTAAACCCTTACAGTCAATTCAAAGCGTTTGGTCCATCCGCCGCTCCTGCCGCGACAGCCACGCCCACTTTCTTATCGCCCCCTGCAGGCAAGCCCGCCACTGCCCCTCATGCGGCAACTTCGATTTTAAGCGGGGCGAAATTCAGCTTGATTGAAACTCGAAGCCAAGGTTTGATACAATTCTCGCGATTTGTCGCTACGATGACAATGAGTTCTCACATCGAACGACGTGCCTCTGTAGTGCATCATCGGCTCAATGTCGCTTGCAGATTCTATAATTGCTGACACGCTTGAAGCGTGGACACATCGAGACGATCATGTTTCCCGCAGCGTTTCGCCACGGGAAACAACGAAGGGCTTTGAGAATAACATTTCTCAATTCGAACGGGTGTCAACGTGCTGAACGAGAATCGCTGTCCGAACAGGGGTCTCCTGGAATCTGCTTTGTTCGAAGATTTGTCCGAAGAATTAGCAACGGACATCGCGCAACATTTGATGGAGTGCGACGCATGTGCCGAAACAACGTTAAGCCTTGCGGCGGACGAAACGTTGGTTGCGAGATTGCGAAAGTCAGAAAAGACAACCACGCCCGAAGACGATCACACCGTCACGGTGGCATCCCCTCGAATTGCAATTCTCATCCGCAAACTTCGAGACCAGCCACTATCGCTGATTCGGGAAAATCCGAGTGGATCATTGGCCATCGTTGACGCGCCTTCGGTTATTGCGGCAGAAATTGATTGGTCAAAATGCTTTGAAAAGGCTCAATCGGCGAATGAGATCGGGCGACTCAACGGGTTTCGGGTCTTACGATTGCTTGGTCACGGTGGAATGGGAGGCGTATTTCTGGCTGAGGACATTCTCCTTGGTCGGCACGTGGCGTTGAAAATTATGCGACCGGAACTCAATTCTGTACCCGGTGCATCAGAGCGGTTTCTTCGCGAGGCCAAGGCGATTGCAGCGGTCCGCGACAAGAATATCGTGACCATTTTTCATGTCGGGCAAGAACTCGGCACCCCGTTCCTTGCCATGGAATTGTTGTTCGGCGAGTCGCTCGAATCGAGGTTGAAGAATGACGAGATACTCTCTGTCGCAGAGGCGGTGATGATTGGCCAGCAAGTTGCTTCGGGGTTAGCTGCTGCACATGATTCTTCGCTGATTCATCGCGATATCAAGCCTGCGAATGTTTGGTTGGAACGTCGCGCGTTGCGACAGGGTGATTCGACAGGCATTACCCAGGTCAAACTGCTCGACTTCGGGTTGGCGCGGCCGTTGGACGGGGATTCTTATCTGACATCGTCCGGAATGATTGTCGGGACGCCCTCGTATATGGCGCCCGAGCAAGCGAATGGCGACGAGATTGACGCACGCGCCGATCTCTTCAGTTTAGGCGTAGTTCTCTATCGGATGACGACGGGCCGGCTCCCGTTTCCAGGCAACAAGACGATAGAGATTTTGAACTCGCTGGCCACGGTGACACCCGCGTCACCATGCTCGATCAATCCATCGGTCCCGCGCGAGCTGTCCGATCTGATTGACCGACTGCTGGCAAAAGATGCGAAGTCTCGCCCTGAATCGGCCCTCGCCGTGGTTCAGGAACTGGCAGAAATCGAAACACGCAGGTTGGATAGACTGGCCCGTCCGGCAGTGGCTTTGAATCATAACGAGAATGAGAAGGGGACTGGCAGAAACCCTCATCCTTCAAAACCCTGGTTGATCGCAGCGGGCTTCCTGGCCGTCTGTATGCTGCTGGCGGTCATTATCATCACGTTGAAGGACAAGGACGGCAATACGACAAAAATCACGGTCCAGACGCCGGACGGAACCAGATTGGAATCAGTCGAACAGACGACCGATGGTGGGAAGAATCAAGAATCCAAATCCGTCAACGCGAACCCTGTGGCGAAATCCGAAGTCGCTTCCGCTGATGCGGGAGCAGCGACGCACATCTCGCTGGATGCACTCGATCCCGACAAGATTCCCGAGTCAGAACGCTTCGACTGGCAGCCGAAGGAATTGGTGGGTGTGATTGGAACGCATCGTCTGCGGCATTGGGGACACATTGATAGAGTCACCTATAATCCGAGCGGAGATTTTTTCGTCAGTACGGGAATGTATTCGGGAGCACACCTTTGGTCGATGAAAAACTTCGAGCGTCTTGGTGGCAGCCTCGACCCCGATTTCCCGATTGGCGTCAGCCTTGGTTTCTCACCCGATGGCACATCGTATTACACCGGATTGGGGAAGTACTCTTTCGATCTGTCTGATCGCGAGCATCCAAAATTCCGGCTGCTCGGCAAGCGCCCTATACACAAGATCGCAAGTCATGAACTCGCGGCGATGTCGCCGGACGGCCGCTGGATGGTGATGGCTGGCAACACGGGGAGCGAACGCGCAGGCATTCTTGAAGTGTGGGACATCTCGGGTAACGTTCCACGGTTTGTCGAAGAAATCGACTATGCGACGCGAAGCTATTCGATGTTCTTGTCGAGTTCCCAGGATGGTCGCCGTTTGGCATTAATGGCGGATGGCCCCGCCGAGGCACCAAAGCTGGTTATCCTGTTATGGGACGTCGACTGGGATGCGCCGAACGGTCCCGAGGTGACGCGGTTTGGTGAACCGATTCCGGCATCTTCTGGGAGCATCGGTTGCCTTGCGGCACTCTCGCCAGACGGGCAGAAGCTGATCAACACTTATTCTGGTTGGACGAAATCACAATTCCTAGATTTGAGTGTCCAACCACCTCGCGTTGAATTTGAATTCGAGGCTACGAATTGGAAGAGTTTTTCACCCGACGGGAAATGGTTGGTCACTGCATCTCATCAGTTAGCTCTACGACAGAAAACAGCTTCGGGTTGGGAAGAGCGAGCGACAATTCCGTCGACGACTGGGCAGAACTCCAACTTCTGGTTATCGCCTGACGGCCAGACTCTGATCGTCGGGGAACACGGAGTTGGCGTGATGCGAGCGTGGGATCTCTCGGTCAATCCGCCCGTCGAGCGATTCCCTTCGCGATACTATCGAGCAGCCGAGTTCTCGCCAGATGGGACGATGCTGGCGACGACCGGTGGCGAAATAAACGCCGTGTGGAAAGTGGATGGGGCCGCACCTCAACTGATCTCGGAACTAGGCAGAGGTCTCTATGAAATACTGCCACCATCGTTTTCGCCAGACTCCAAGTTGGTTGCGTTTCCTATGGCTTCCCACACTGGAGTAGTCTGGGATATCAGCCAGCCGAAACCACATTCGCCTATCGTTGAAAATGCACATTTTTG
>JANXOO010001222.1 GCA_025353525.1 Schlesneria sp.
CTCAAGGCACTGTCGCGTCAATCGGAACTGCCGTTCGGCCGGTTGATAGCAATCGGTAACACCGGAAAACACGACTTCCTCGGGTTGCCATGAGTCGTTGGACAGGAATTCCCGAAACAGCCTGGCGGCATCGTGTTTCACGACGATTTTAGTCTCGAAGTCCAGTCCCGCGTTGAAGCCGAGATATTCATGAGTATTCCGGGCGTAGCAGTAAGCGCACCCGTGCAGGCAGCCCCGGTACGGATTCAGGCTGTAGCGAAACGGAATATCAGGCGAATTGTTCTCGGATATGATCGATCTGGACGAGTCCGTGATGTATTCGACCGGCCGTCGTTCGAGCCCCGTCAAGTATTCCTGGTCCCATTCCAGATGTTCCAGGTCAACCTCGTGACGAGTCGACTCGAACCGGTTCGGCGGGTCAAGTTTTGAACCGAATTGCATGTGTCGTGAATTCCGTTGAAGTCTGGTCACTCAATCCGGCAATTGACTGTGATCGGCGGGACAGCATTCAGCAATCGATTCCGGTGATACCACGCGCAGTCTGGTTTGAGGCCATTGAGAAATCCAGCGGCATCTGGAAACTGCCGTAGTCCGCTTCGAACGCGGAAGCGGACTCACAAACGAAGCCTCAATCTGGACCGCGAGCAGTATAAAGCCGTATTCCCGATCCGCTTTTGCTAGACGATACCATCCAGTCCGCAATCATCGTTTTTCTGCAAACGAAATCAATGGCACGACGATTTGCGATGTCATATTTGAATCAGTGAGTTCCGATATTCAGTCGAATTCGGATGCGACCTTTGAAGTCGGATCAGCCCTGAAAGGCTCAACTTGCGGCGTGAAGATTGCTACATTGAACACGATCTCGGGTTTCGAAAGGTTTTCGGGAACTTTCCGGACATCGGGGCGTCTGAGTCTCGTCAAACCGGATTCAATTCTTCACACTGCACCATGCCTGTATTCTGATTGTGCGTTTTCAGATCGGAGATATCATGCGTCACCTCGCATTCAATGGAAGACCTGCCCTGACGGAGCAGAACCCGCCTCGATTCCTGACAGCACTCACGCGTCGTCTGGCACTGTTCGGAGCAATCGCTATGTCATGGATGTCGACGGGTTTCGGCGGCGAAATCGATTTTGTCGAAGATTTTGCACTCGCAAAGGACCGGGCTGCGGTCCTGAGGCAACTCGTCCCCGGAACGGAAGAATACAGCTACTACAACGCGTTGCACTTTCTTCAGACGGAACAATTTGAAAAGCTCGACCCACTCCTGGCGGCATGGGTGCAGCGGCATGGCGAAACGCAGCGAGTGTGGGAGATTCGAACGCGGCACGCACTGGCCGTCTATGACAAGAATCCCCAGCGTAGCCTGGAATTCCTGCGAAACCGGCTCGGACTATCGTTCCCTCATCAGAAGGAAGAACTGAATGCCGAGCCTGCTTTTCCGACAACACTCGATCCTGTAGCAATTGCACGCGATGCCTATATCGACCGTGCGAATGCTGTCACCACCGACAATACGGATTTGTTCGAG
>JANXOO010001247.1 GCA_025353525.1 Schlesneria sp.
TGTTGAGTGCCGACACATTCCAGAAAGTCTACGGTTACAGCGCCGAACAAGCGGCGAAACTCGCACAAGTCCCGTTCAGCCAGCCAGGTATCATCACGATCCCGCTCGGGTTCCTGACGCTGATCGCAGTGTCACTCGTCACAAGTGGCCGCAAAACAGAAAACTCGTAAAGTCTTCGACCAGTACGTTGCGTTCGCTACGATGGGGCGCAATGTCAGTTCAAATGTGGCCCTGCGCGATACTGTGAGCCGATCGCAATGACGTCAAAACACAAGCCGAACTATCGTGTTATGCTCGGGCCATCTCGAATTGTGATTGACGACACATTTTCTGTTCACATCTGGTCGATCATCGTGTTCAGATCCTGTTCCCCGACAATTGGCGGGCCGCACACGCCGTGTTGACAAACGTATGCGGTGACGTGGCCCTGTCGCGAAACTTTTCCACGTAACGCGGCTGAAATCGCTGCCGACAATTCATCGTCGGATGCCCCGGGGCCTCGCCAGTGCACGACTTTGTTGGGAATGAACCGGCGATTGATCCGTTGCGCAGTGGCATCGAATTCCTGTCCGAACATTGGAATCCGGTCTTGTGATCCTGCAACGTTGACCGCATTCGCGGCGGCGAAAACGATTTCGTGCGTCGGGCCGAGCAAAAAATCGAGTGCCATCAACGACAAGGCCGCCGACAACGGGATGCGTTCGAGTTGTCCGGAAACCGCGTTCAGCGTCGCGACCGCTTTTGCTTCCAGGTCCGTTCGGCCGGTCAGTCTCGCCACTTTCAGCAGCCCCATTGCCGCCAGACTGTTTCCCGATGGCGTCGCGTTGTCCTGCGTTTCTTTGTTGCGGGCAATCAATGATTCGTGATCGAGCGACGTGTAAAAGAACCCGCCTGCGTCCGAATCCCAAAATTGGGCGATCATTCGGTCGGCCAGTTTCAACGCTGCTTCGAGATATTTCGCGTCGAAGACCGCCTGATAGAGTTCGCACAATCCGTCGATCAGTGCGGCGTAGTCGTCGAGATACGCATTGAATCGCGACCGACCGTCTTTGTAACAGTGAAACAGTTGAGCTGACGGTTCGGCGAACAACTCTGCCACATTCCCGGCTGGCTGGTCGGGTGAGGTTCCCGACAACACTTCGTCAGATGCATTCATTTCCGGATCGCTGCTGCAGGAACCTTCTCCAATCATTGTGCCGAGGATGAAGTCGGCAGCGGCACAAGCGGCTTCGGCATACTTTCGCTCCCCGAGCACGTTCGCGCCCATCGCCATCGCTGCAATCATCAACCCGTTCCACGAGACGAGTATCTTGTCATCGCGGCCGGGCCAGACTCGTCGCGATCGCTCGTCGAACAGTCTCTTGCAGCAGTCTGCCCGAATCGCTTCGAGTTCCCCCGGTTCGATGTTCAGGTCGGCTGCCGCTTCCTCGTCCGTCGTCGGACGATTCAGAATGTTGGTGTGTTCCCAGTTTCCACGAGGCGTCACGTTGTAACAGTGTTTGAAGACCGACGAACGCGAAACGGAACTTCCCGCAGAGTTAACGATCGTCCCGTCCAGCAACGTGTCAATTTCGCTCTCGCTCCAAACGAAAAACTTGCCTTCGACCCCTTCGCTGTCGGCGTCTTGCGTGCTGTAAAAGCCACCTTGCGGCTGAGTCATCTCGCGCAGCACGTAGTCCAGTGTTTCCCGAGCCACACCCGAATAGTCCTCGCGGCCGGTGACCTGAAACGCTTCGAGATACGCGGGGACCAGTTGCGCGTTGTCGTAAAGCATTTTTTCGAAATGAGGAACCAGCCATCGTTCGTCTGTCGAATAGCGAGCAAAACCGCCGCCCAGGTGATCGTAGATTCCACCGCGACTCATCTTGTCGAGGGTCAGGGTGACGACATCAAGTACGGACGACACGTCGGACGAACGACTTGATCGTTTTTCGGTACCGGTGGAAGGTATCTGACCACTGGTTCTGTCGGCATCGTGGGTGGCGGGTCGCCCGTCACCGAATCGTTTCCAGCACCGCATCGCAAGGCGGATGTCCATCGGATGGGGAAACTTGGGCACAGAACCGAAACCGCCGTGAACGCGGTCTGCCGCACGCAGAATTGATGCCATCGCCTTTCGCAACAGTTCTTCGTTCAGTGGCGAGGCGGCCACAGCGACTGCGGCCGCACTGCGCACGTGATGGGTCAATTCATCCGCCTGAGCGTTAACGGCGACGCGTCGATTGAGCCAGGCGTCGTGAACTCCCGCAAGAATCTCCTGAAATCCGGGGCGACCCCAACGCGCTGTCGGTGGCCAATAGGTTCCACCATAAAACGGCTTTTGATCGGGAGTCAGAAAGACTGACATCGGCCATCCACCACTGCCCGTCATCGCCTGAACAGCATTCATGTAGATTTGATCGAGGTCCGGCCGTTCTTCCCGATCAACCTTGATGCATACGAACCAGCGATTCATCAACTCGGCGATCTCGGCGTTTTCAAAACTTTCGTGCTCCATCACATGGCACCAGTGACAGGCGCTATAGCCGATCGACAGAAAGATCGGTCGTTCCAGTTTTTTCGCCAGCGAAAGAGCGTCGTCACCCCAGGCATACCAGTCGACCGGATTATTCACGTGCTGTAACAGATAAGGACTGGTCTCGGAGGCGAGATGGTTAGGCATGATTTTCCGGCTCGGCAGTAACGGCCAGCACTGCTTTCGGTTGACGAAGAGTTTCGGCCATCGGAAGAGCCTCAAGTCCGCGCAGGCCGAACAGTTCCAGAAACTGCCTGGTCGTCTCGTAGAGAAACGGGCGACCGAGCGATGTGTCTTCACCGGCAATCCGTACGAGACCTCGTTCCATCAATTGTTTCAGCATTTCGGCGCACTGGACCCGACGAATCGCTTCGATATCCGCTCGTGTGATCGGCTGACGATACGCGACAATCGCCAGTGTTTCCAGTGCGGGTGGCGAAAGCTTCAGTTCGGCTTGTCGCTGGTGCAGTTTTCCCAGCCAGAACGAAAACAAAGGCCGGGTGAGCAACCGAAATCCGCTGGCGACGCGTTCGATTCGAAACGACGATTTGTTGTGATCGTATGCCAGGTTCAGTTGCTCGATAATCCGGTTCGCCTCGCTGACATCTGCCAGCGTCGCTAACTGGACAATTCGCCTGGCGGACAGGGCACTGTCTGAAACGACCAGCACTGCTTCAACACGCGCCATTTTCGGTGATCGCACGCAGATCGCGTCTGTCCCTGCCACGACGAAAATCGTTGACGAAGCGTCGGGACTTCGCGAAAAGAATGACCAGTGTTGTCCGTCACGGACAGAACCCTGCCAGCCAGAACGGCGGGCGCCCCAGTCAGCCGATGCGGATCGCTGAGCCATCATCGGGTTTGCCGCCGTTCAACGATCTGTTCGATCACTTTTTCGATCGCTTTCAATGGCTCGTCGGCCTCAGCTTCGAAGCGGTACGAGACGCTCGGTGAATCATGTGGCGAATGCGAACAGATAAAGACGTAGCGCCCCTGCTGATGGCCCCGCTCGATCCGGAAATTCCGAATCTCGTATTCGTCGAGCTTTTCTACGGCAGACTTCCATGTCAGCGGTTCGGTCGATCGCTCGCTTTGTCTGGTGCCGGTTGCGCCTTTCGGTCGCACACTTTTTCGAAGGATTGGATCCGGTCGACGCTCGCGATTGTCCATGTCGACCGAACCGGACGATCCCGACTCTTTTGACAGGTCATTATCCCATGGCATTGCCGACGAGTCCGGTTGTCGC
>JANXOO010001294.1 GCA_025353525.1 Schlesneria sp.
CTTTTTCTCTTGAAAAGAAACACAGCCGCTCTGTGGTTCACTTCCTCTTTCGACGATTCGCCTTGGAGAAATCCACTGGCATGTCAGCAACTTGCGACAATTGTTCATGCGCCGATCCTTATTCGACGGCTTTGCTGGCTAGTGCCACGGCTTCGGCGCAGAGCGATTTTGCTTTTCCGTCGCCAGGAGCTTCTGCGATGACGCGGATGATCGGTTCGGTGTTGCTGGCGCGGACCTGCACCCACCGATCAGGCCAATCCAGGCGAAGTCCGTCCCCTTCAGTTGCGGTGGCCGTACCAAAAGCAGTACGCAGCGCGGCGCATGCCTGGTCGACCCGGTCGCGCGGGCAGTGAATCTTGTCCTTCACGATCGTGTATTTCGGCAACGAGTCGACCCATGCTGCCAGCGGCGTACGGCGCTGGACCAGACCGTCCAGAACATACGCCATACTGACGAAACTGTCGCGAACGAAACCGACCTGCGGTTCGATGACACCGCCATTTCCTTCACCACCGATCAGCGCGTTGACTTCAAGCATCTTGCTGACAACGTTTGCTTCACCGACATGCGACCGATGAAAGGGACTTCCGTATTTTGCTGCAAGATCGGCCGTGACGCGACTGGTCGAACCGTTCACAACGACCGGCCCCTTCTGACGTGACAAGACATGGTCGACTGCCAGCGCTAACGTCAGTTCCTCGCCGATATATCGTCCGGAATTATCGACGATTGCCAGTCGATCCGCATCGGGATCTTGCGCAAAACCTGCATCCGCACAATGCGCTGTGACAGCGGCCATCAGTGTGCCGAGATTGTCCCTCAGTGGTTCGGCAGGGTGTTCGAACTGGCCATCGGGGATGCCTCCCATGACGACGACTTCGCAGCCAAGGTCTCGCAAAAGTTGCGGGCCGAGCCGACTTCCCGACCCGCGATTGCAGTCGAGTATTACTTTGAACTTTCTGGCTCGAATGGCAGCGACATCAACGAGTTTGAAGACCCGTTTTTGATGTTCGCCATTCGGGTCGGCCACGACCTCGCAGGAACCAAGCTTCGACCAGGATCGATAGGCAGGCGTGCCATTGATGACACCCAGTAATCGCTCACCCGTCTCTTTGTCGAAGACAGATCCGCGATGTGAAAAGGGCTTCAGACCGTTCCATTCAATCGGATTGTGGCTGGCGGTCAGTTGCAAACCGCCCGCCGCTCCCAATGCGGTGACCATGACGCCGCATGTCGGCGTCGATGCGATGCCAAGGTCCAAAACTCTGCATCCGGTCGCCATCAGACCTGACAGAACAGCGTGCCGCAGCATCTCGCCCGTTGAACGACCGTCGCGGGACAACACGACGGTTCCACCGTTGACGATCGTCCCAAGCGACGCGGCGAACCGCGTGACATATTCCGGGTCCAATCCGTCACCAAGAATGCCACGCAATCCTGAAATGCTGAGAATCCGTTCTGCCATTTCTGCACTGCTCTCAATTTCTGAACAGACTGCTCTCAGTTTCTGACCAGACCGCCAAACAAACGCGTCGCAATGTAGTAACCTCGTGCTCTTCGCATGCAGGCACGCGGATTGGACGAGCCTTCACAAGCGCAATTCATATTGTTCAGGAACTGACGGTCGCAGTCGCGGCGACTGGCGCAAGTGCCATAGCACGCGTCGTGGGCCGCACACGCCGGACGAAAATCTGCTCCGTAAAACCCCTGCGGAATCAATCGGTTTCCGCCAAATGGGGTTCCAGCTCCACAGGGACGCCACGGTGGGCATTCGGCCTGCACCAGACCACAATTTGCCATGAAGGCCAACGCCAGAATTGCTGCCAATCGAATCTGTCGCACGATTTCCCTCCGATTTTTTTTACCTGTGTTTCAAATTGAACTTCATTCCCTGAATCAGGGCACCACCACGGGTGAGGCGGAATGCTTGCAGTTTGCGTTCAGAATTTCAAGCTGCGCAGCCTGCGTCGATTACGCTCACTTTGACGGAGTTTCCGCGCCCCCATGGAATTGCAACCTCGATGCAGTCCGTTTTCGCCTCCACAAGCGTCAAAAAACGTCTTCGATGACGTTTTGGACAACCTGAAAAATCCTGATTTCGGCAAATTCGAGCTAGATTCCAAATTATGAAAAGTTTCGTGATTGCCATTGTCGTCATTTTTGCGATTCAACATCAATTGAGTTGCGAGGCGATTGCGCTGGATCACTTCAAATTACTCGACCTGAAAGTCGGAAACCGGCAATTCACCGGCCGGGTTCTGACCCACGACGACCGGACGTGCTGGCTGCTGCGTCGCGATGGCCGCATGGACCAGATTGCGATGGATCAAGTCTCTGCCTTCTCTGAGGCGGGTGACCGGTTCCAGGCCCATTCGCAGTCAGAAATAAAGAGTCAACTGCAGACGGAATTCGGCAAGACTTTTGAGGTACGCACGTCGACTCATTATGTCGTTGTTGCGAGTCGTGGACGGGGCGACACTTATGTAACGGCCTTCGATCAGATCTATCGGGAATGCGTCAGAGCACTTGGGTCGCGAGGTTTCACGGTCGAACGACCCGAATTTCCATTGATCGCCATTGTCTTTCCGGATCACGCGTCGTACTCGGCCTATTGCCAAAGCGAAGGTATTCGCGCAGCGCCCGGAATGGTCGGATATTACCTGGCGTCGTCCAATCGGGTGGCAATGTACGAACGTCCCGACGCTACTGAAATGGACAGCACGGTCATTCACGAAGCAACGCATCAGGTCGCCTTCAATACCGGAATTCATTCCCGAGTGGCGCGGCACCCCTGGTGGGTTGTTGAGGGACTTGCCACTGTTTTTGAAGCTGATGGAGTTCGAACCCGGCGAGAAATGTCGACTCCTGTTGATCGAGTTAACCGCGAACGACACCTGTGGTTCGCGGAGTACTCTCGAAAGCGTCGAGTCGTTCATTCGCTGGAGAAATTCGTTCGCGATGACAAGGTCTTCGAAACAGCAGTACTCGATGCCTATAGCGAAGCCTGGGCACTCAGTTTTTTCCTGATCGAAACCCGATCAACGGACTATGGCAAGTATTTGAGAACACTCGTCGCGCGAGATCCACTTGCGGCCTACGACGCGGACGCGCGACTGAACGATTTTACCAATGCCTTCGGAAGTGACCTGGACGGGTTGGAAACGTCGTACCTGAAATTCATGCGCAGAATTGGGAATTGAGTCGCTGAAACACGGGGACTGGCTCCATGTCTTCATGGTGCCTGGCCCCGTGTTTCACATGGTGCCTGTCCCCGTGTGTCATGCGTGGCCGGGCCCGATTTCCACGTCGGGGGGCCGGTAGAACAGAGCGACCGGAAGCATCAGCAACGCGGCGAATCCGAACAACGACGCGTACGGCAGCACCAGCCAATCGATCAGCAATATCCTGCCGATCGAGTAGATGACGCCAGCTCCGGCGATCCCGATCCAGTTCATCAGGTTCATCGCTCCGATAATCCGCCCTTTCTGCTCCACAGGAGCTGTCGACTGAAGGTAGACTTGAAGCGGCACGCTGAAAAAACCCGCAAACAAACCGACGGCGATCAACGCCATCGCACTCCCGTACGGGCCGATCAACGTCCCTCGATAGAATGGATGTGGAACGTCGAGTCGACCCGAGCCGCTTCCTGTTGACTCAAGTGTGCTGTGTGATTGATCGCGTGCGACCGAATCGTCGTTCGTTTCGACCGCCGCTTTAATAACAGCGACGGATTCAAATTTCCGTTCGCGAATTTCGTTCCTGACGGCATTCCAGCCTGGTCCGGGAAGTGCCAATAGCGCCAGGCTGAGCGTGATTCCCCAGGCACCCGTTCGCACGATCACACTGCGGACCCTGTCTTTTGAGAGAATCCCCGCAGTCACACAACCGATGGCAATTCCGACTCCGGTGCTCGCCGCCAGCAGCCCTGTTAAAAGGTCGTCGAAATGGAATTGATTTTTGCTGAATGCGTTGATGGCCGGAGGGTAGATTGTTCCGCCAACAAACCAGAACACCGACGACATTAATAACACGCCCAACAACTTCCGGTGACCACGTAACAGCGTGATCGTGTCGGGTGTCATTGCCAGCGACGCCCATTTGAATTGCAAACCTGGTTGTGCAACATCGGTTTTCCGGATTTGCAAGGACGAAATCAGCCCCGTCACAGAGATCAGCAAACAAGGCAAACTCGCCAGCCAAAGCGACGTCGGGAAGAGTTGTCTGGCGGCACCGGCAACCGATAGTCCGAAAATGATCGCGAGAAACGTCGCCATCAGCATCATTCCATTGGCCTGGGGCAAATCCTGCGAGCGAAGCATTTCGGGAAGAATCCCGTATTTCGACGGACCGAAAAAGGCGCTGTGGACGCCCATCAGACACAAAACCGCCAACAGGAATGACAAACTGCCGATCGCAAATCCGATCATGCCCAGGATCACAATCAGTATTTCGGCCACCTTGCACAGGACGACAATCGAGCGTTTGCTGTACCGATCTGACAGAAATCCGGCGAATCCGGAAATCAGGATGAACGGAACAGCAAACAGGACCATTGCCCAACCCTGCAAATCCTGGCCACCGGCCCGTGCCTGATCCAGACACAGCAGCAAAACCAGTTGTTTGAACAGGTTATCATTGAATGCGCCCAGAAACTGGGTCAGGTTCAGTCCCCAAAAACTGATGTCCTTTAACAATGGAGGATTGCGGTCGATCGCCGGTGTGGTCATTTTGTGCAGGTGCCAATCGGGAGAAATTTTCGGTTCAGGGTTTTATACTGCTCGCGGTGCAGATTGAGGCTTAGTTTGTGAGTCCGTTTCCGCGTTCGAAGCGGACTGCGGCAGTTTCCAGATGTCGCAGGATTTCCAAATGGCATCAAACCAGACCGCGCGTGGTATAGTTTTCAGTTCCGTTCACTGAACGCTGGAAACTGAAAACTGTACGATACCTGAATCGTTACCGCGAGAGCGACTGCTTCCTTGAACGCGAGAGACCGCGCGAGAAAATAAATGCCGATTCCGATTCCCTGTCCGAAATGTGGCCGAGAACTCAAACTGCCCGACCGCAGTCTGCTGGGTCGAAAAGGAAAGTGCCCCAAGTGCAACTACGTCTTTGTTCTGGAAGAGCCTCCGATCGTCGCTCTGGAACTCGCCAAACCGGACGAGGAGCCGGCACCGGTTTCGCCAGCGACGCCAGGGCGTTCTGCACTCGCGAGTACACCGGTTTCGCGCCCGGCGTCCGCTCAAACTGAAGTCCGGGCAAGCCCACAGCCACATGATGCCTCGAAATCGCCGTTCGCGAATCTCGGTGAGGCTTCCGCCACTGTAGCGACCCGGCCATCGACCTCGATGCCGGGATCGTCAATGCCAGCGTCGTCAATTTTCGGGAATTCGCCAATCGGAATTCCCGCAGATGGACTTTTGCCGACATTCGACAGCCTGAGCGATCTTGAAGGTCCCACTGGATCGGCCGCAAAGCTCAAGCAGCAACAGCGGAAAAATGCCCGGCGGCGAAACATAGGTCTTGCGGTCGGTGCTTTGGCTCTCGTCCTGGTGGGCTCCATCGCGTTGTTGGTCACGTGGTCACCCGTCGACAATTCAGCCACGAGTTCCGGCGATCCTGCCCTGCAGACCAATCAAGGTGAGGAACCTGATAATGACGCGAACTCGGGAAGTATGACTCACGATCCGCAGCCTCGGGGAAAGCCGATCAGCCTCCAGTACATCCCGGCTGGTGCGCAGGTCGTTCTGAATTTGCATCCGGCAGAATTGTGGAAGCAAAACAGCCTGGGCGAGGAACTTCGGTACTGCATTCCGCCGATTGCAAAGCTGATTGAAACCACGCTTTTCGAACTTTTCCAGCGCAAACCCGAACAGGTCGATGAGTTGTTAATATGCCTGATTCCCGGATTGCGCGGGAATTTGCCCGAAATCGCCGCCGTAGCGCATCTTGTCGAAGAACAAAAGCGTAGCCAGTTGATCGAACAATTGGGCCAGCGTACCGGAAACACCGAACCGCCGGTTTATATTTCGGGTGATCGAGCATATCTGATTGTCGACCTGAAGACGCTTGTCGTCTGTCCAAAGAATCAATCAGACGAGATGGTTCAGGCGATCACCGAACGATTTGCGTCCGAATCGATCGATCCCTTACTTCCGCTGACCGACCGCAGCCGACACATTTCAGCGATCTTTCTGACGTCAACGCTCGCTTTGCAGGACATGTGGTTTCCGCAGAACGTTCGCCCGTTCGTCAGCAACGCGCTCGATTGGACAGGTAGCGATGTCGAGTCGGTTGCGTGGAGCTTTCATCTGAAGGACGACCAGTTCTTTTCCGAAATCCTGTTACGAAACAAGGGCGCCACGGCAAAAGACAAAGGAGCGGGCGCGAAAAAGCTTGAAAAATCGGTCAGGGATAAACTCGACGAACTGGCGGGGACACTCGTCCCATCGTTCCAGCAGATGAATCCGCGCGAAGCGGGAAAGCGAATGGTGATCGGTCGAGTTCCTGCGATGGTCGAAGTCTTCGCGATGGCAACCACGACGGATCACGGCCCGCAACACGTCCGGCTGACCACATTGCTTCCGGATCGCGCAGCCCCGAACCTGGCTCTGGGAACGCTTTTGGCCTGGGACGAATCGACGCGAACCGACTTTACAAAGGAACGGATCAAACCCGCCGCGACTGAAACCTCAAAAGTGCCAGAACTGATTGTCGACCGGTTGAAAATGAAAATCGATGTCGATTTTCGCAGAACGCCGTTCAACGAAGCATTTGCGTTTATCGCCGGTGAAATCGGTACACCGATCGAGATCGACGGCGACGCGTTGAAGCTGGGCGGATTTACCAAGAATATCGCGCAGGCCTTCAAGATGGACGCGACTCGAACGCAGGATGTCATCCTCAAGATCTTTGAAGAGTCCAAAGGTGTTAAACAGACCCCCGATAAAACTCTCGTCGTTATCGTGAATGAAACGAAGAAAAGTCTCCTGATCACAACCCTCGCATCAGCAACAGTCAGGCGGCTGACACCATTGGAACTGGTCCCGTCGACTCCGAATTAGTTGACGCAGCGCCAGAGTGGCATTTTTTGGCAACACTGCCCCATTGGCTGCAAACGGTTTTTCAGCAACAATCAGCCGTCTGTCGATCTGATTCAGGTTATTCTGCATGACCTTTAACCCTACCTGAGTTCTCTCATGTCCGGTCGATGTTCCTGCCCCGAATGCAGTACGATCCTGAGGATTCGGGACCGTACATTCGTGGGCCGACGCATCCATTGCCCCGAGTGCAAAACCGCTCTGCGAATCGATGAGGACCACAATCGTCAAGCGTTTGTCATTCATCGGTTGACACTCGATGAGCTTGCCGAAAACGAATCAGGACGGCGGCCGACGAAGAAAGACGTGCCCAAGGAAAAAACGGCTGCTTCTTCGGCTCGCTCTTTCGTGCGGCGGCTGATCGATTCGCCGCTCACGGTGGCCTGGTTGATCGCCATTGCGATGATGACGCTTGTGGCGGTATTAACACTCGCACCGAAAGTCCGCTTCACATCGACGCGGCCGGTTCCGATTTCCCCAGCAGCAATTCAATCCCCGACAAATCCGGAAACGTCCGAATCGCCAGCGACCGACAATGTCGACGCGGACATCGCCCCGCTGACAAATGAAACAATCGATCAACGCGAGATTCCGGACGCCATCATTTCGGCACTCGAACCGGTCAACATCGAGGGATCGCTTCCGATAGCGACGCCGGTCGAAACAACGACTCCGGCGGAAGTCGCTTCAGATCCGCCGATGCCAGTCAGGGTTGATGTCGAGGCCAGATTGGCTCAAAAACTGGTGATGTATAAACAGTCAAAGCCAGTCAGCCGCCGCGATTTGATCGAAGCCTTCAGCGAACAACTCGGTGCTCCGATTCGCTACGACAGCGAAGAACTCGGTCAGCAGAACCTCGACAAAACCGTGACGTTCGAACTCGAAAACACAACAATTGGCGGCGTTATCAGAACGATCACCGATGCCGCCGGTTGGGACATCGACATCGAAGCGACCGGTTTGCGTTTAAAAGGAAAGCAATCACCGAAATAACGATGCCACGCGCGATCTGGTTTGAGGCCATTGAGAAATCCAGCGACACCTGGAAACTGCCGAAGTCCGCTTCGAACGCGGAAGCGGACTCACAAACGAAGCCTCAATCCGGACCGCGAGCACTGAAATGCACTCGAGACGAGCTTGCGAATTTTCGTGAACGGTCTATCCTTTCAGTTGCTGATCGGGCGTGTGGACAGAATCGCTGCTGCCTCTGCTTCGAGGTTCCCTTCGTAATCGCATTTTCTATTCGAAAGTTAAGGATCAACCGATGAAACTGCGGTTGTTGATTTGGTTCTTTTGCCTCACGATGATCGCCGCCCCGGTGCAGTCTGTCTTTGCAGAAGAACTGTATCTCGAATTTGTGCAGGGACTACGGGACCGGAACTATTTTGACTACGCCCTGCTCTACCTCGACCAGTTGGCTCAACGGCCCTCGGTTCCCGATGACATCCGGAAACTGATCGCTTACGAGAAGGCGGTGACGCTGCGCGAAAACGCCAGGCAACTGAGGAATCCTGAAAAGCAATTCGAGCAACTCGATCAGGCCTTGGCATACCTCGATCAGTTCGTGCGGGAAAATCCCGACCATCCGATCAGCGGCGACGCAAATGCCGACCGGGCTCAAATCCTGTTGCAGCGTGCCGAAGTCGAGATCTTTCAGTCAAAATCTCCCGCAAATCAGGGGAACAAGTCCGAATACCAGCGAAAAGGGCGCGAGTTCGTTCAAAGGGCTCGCGACGTTCTGAAACTCGCCTTCGACCAGCACGAAGCCGCCTTCAAAAAGTTCCCTCCGTTCATCGACGAACAAAAAGAGCCCCGTTTGCATGCCGAACGGGCCAAAGTCGAAAAGAACATGATTTTGGAAGCGCTCAGCCTTGCCAAATGCACGTACCACGAAGCACAGACACATGACAGTTCGTCGCGTGAGTTCAAACAGTTGCTGAATCAGGCAGCCGACGAATTTGAAAAGATGTTTCAGAGGTACCGCAGTCAATTGGGTGGCCTGCACGCCCGTGCCTGGCAGGGAAAGTGCTATGAAGAACAGGGTGATCTTCAAAAAGCACTGGGGATCTATAACGAATTGCTCGATCATCCCGGAAAAAATTCGCTGCTCGAAAGTATCAAATCGCAGACCCTGCAATTCAAACTGATCTGCCTGGCCGCTCGTAACGACCACCAGCTTGTTGCAGACCTCGCTGACGAATGGCTGAAAGACAACGGATCGGAATCCAGGACGGCTGTCGGATTGGGAATCCAATGGGAACAGGCGCGTGCGCTCGAAGCACTCGGCGACAACCGCAATCTGCCCAAACCCGAACAGGAGCGTTTCTGGAGACAGGCTCGCACGACCGCGCAACAGATCAACAAATATCCCGGCGAATACAAGGATGTCTCGCTGTCGATGATGCAGCGAGTTCAGGTCAAACTGGGAGGAAAAGAGCGCAAGCCGGAAGATTTCGATGCGGCGTACGGATTGGGTCGGCAATCATTCTTGTCGGCGTTGGACATCAAGAAAGAACTCGATGCCGCGGGAAAGAATCAGCGCCCGGCCGAAGAACTGACTCGATTGAAACAGGACTGGTCCAGCGAACTGAACGACGCTCTTAAAAACCTGGAACTGTCGATGTCGCTGATCAAGCGAAGTGATAACCAGAAAGACGTTGCCACTGCACGACTGTTTCTGGCGCACACGAACTACTACATGCGGCGCAACTACGAAGCAGCGATCTACGCCGATTACGTTGCGAGAACGGCGACCGACGACGACGGCACCGTGGCACTTGATGCTGCTTACATGGCCATGGCGGCATTCCACCAGGCTTACAACGACAACAAGGCTGAACCCGATCGCAAGCAGGACGAAATGCGATTGATTATCAAGTCGGCGAACCTGATTACCAAACGCTGGCCGGAAAGCGATAAAGCCAACGAAGCACGCATGATTCTGGGCGGAATGTACAAATCGGCGAAGAAACCGGTCGAGGCAGCAGAGTGGTTCAGCAAGGTTCCTGAAAGCGATCCCAAATTCCCCGAAGCACAAATTGCGGCGGGACAGGCGTATTGGTCCGCGTATGGTTCGGCGGCACGATTGCCTGTTGAATCGCGACCGACCCCTGAAAAACTGCTCGAATGGAAAAGTACTGCGGAAACACATCTGCGTACAGGCATCGGCAAGCTGGCAGCAACTCTACCGACTGAAGGGGCCGTGCCTCAGGAACTGGTCAGCGCCAAAATCTACCTTGCGGAAATCTTGCTCGGGCAAGGCAAGGAACAGGATGCACTGAAGTTGCTGCAAGACGATCCCCAATCGATCATCAAGGCGATCACGGTGTCAGACGAGACGCAGCGTCCGGAAAAGGGGATTCAAAGCCGATCGGTCGCCAGAAGCGTCTACACGCTGATGCTGCGCGGTTACATCGGATTGGGTGCGGACAGCCTGAACAATGCGCGGGCAACCATGAAAACGCTGGAATCGATTGCGTCGGGTGACCGCAGTTCCGATCTGACCGACCTTTACGTCGGACTGGGCAGAATGCTGAAACTGGAACTGGAACGATTTCGGAACAATGGTGAGACCGAACGGTTCAACAAACTGATGGAAGCCTTTGAATCGTTCCTCGACGATATGTTCAAAAAACAGGAAGGTCAGTCGTTCGGTTCGCTGAGCTGGATCGGCGAAACCTATTTTGCACTCGGCGAAATTGTCACCGACAAAACCAAAACGGCGAGCTACTACGATCGGGCCGCAACGGCATTCAACGGAGTCCTCACGCGAACGCAGACAGATGCTAACTTTGCTACGACGGATCAACTGCTGAATGTCCGCGTACGACTGGTTCGTTGTAATCGACTGAAAAAGGATTTCGAGCGGGCCGAGCAGTTATTGTCCGAAGTTCTGAAGGCCCGTGGCAATGATTTGAGGACCCAGATCGAAGGGGCTTCGGTTTTTCAGGACTGGGGTTCGAACGGCGATATCAAAAAGCTTGCCGTGGCAATTGGAGGAAAAAAAGAAGACGGTTTATGGGGTTGGGGCGGGATCGCGAAACGAATCCAGCAGCAAAAGAATTATGCCGATCGACCGGAAATGATCGATACGTTCCTCGACGCTCGCTACAACGTATCGCTTTGTCGATTCCGTTACAGCAAGGAATCGGCGGGGAAAGAAAAGCAAAAGGGGCTGGAAACGTGTGCATCAGAACTGGTCGGTTCTGCCTCGATCTTCAAGTCGCTTCCCGACGACAAACGGGCCAAGCTGAATGAACTGTACCGCGAAGTTTTGCAGGAGCTGGGTAAACCGGTGACGGATCTACCCCGTTCAGACGATCCGCCCGCCGAAAAAACCGGCTCGAACGTTCCGGTGGAAACGACAGAGAAACCTGATCCAGTCGCGACCGGCAAATCGCCGCAAAAACCAAACGTACCGGAAACGCCAAAGCCGGAAGCCGGAAGCGATTCATCGGGAAGTGACATGATCACGCTCGTCGTTTTTGTGCTGTTGGCGCTCGCGGGCGTCGGGGCGATTGGATGGGTCATTGTCAAGGGCGGAAAACCAAAACGAAAACTGCAGACAACACGAACAAAGTCGCTTGAAACCCGGACCGGAGAAACAAAAACTCCATCAGCAAAGTCAGGGGAACTGCCATTGACGTTTGCGGGAATTGCGACCGAAAAAGAATCGGCTGCACTCGCGCCGAGGCCGCGTCCCAGACCCGTACAAGCAACAGGGGTTCCGGCAACGGGGGCACCCTCGACAGGGACAAAGGCGACCGGATCTCCAGGTACGGCGCCAGCGGCACCGAAACCCGCCCCCCGGCCTCAGCCACGTCCCGAGGGTGAAACGGGTGCAGTGCCAAGACCTCGTCCGCGCCCCCCGTCACCGCCCAAAGAGGAATGATGTCGCACGAATCAGGAACGCCCACCACTCGTGTGGGAAACAATGCTTAAAAGCGGATTTACCGTTTTGTGATTTGCGCAGGACAACTTTTGTTTTGAACGTCAGTACCGCTTATTGAAAGCCTGGTCATGAAGAGTTTATTGAACGCTGCAATTCTGGCGGTTGCGGTTTGCGTTTCGCTGACGCCCGCCTTCGCTGTCGACATCATCACGAAAAAGAGTACGGGAAAAAGAGTGAATGGCACAATCTCGGCGATGTCGAAGACCGAACTCTCGCTTAAGAAGAATCAGGGCGAGCCGGAAATTGT
>JANXOO010001365.1 GCA_025353525.1 Schlesneria sp.
TCAGCGCCTGCGAAATACTCGTTCCCATTCGTTCTGTTTGAATCAACAGGGACGTCAGTGAATGGACTTCCGGAATATCGATGCGACGGCTGAAGTTTTCGAGAGCCGTGTGCGACATGCCAATTCGGGATTGTTGATTGACAATTTCCAGTTCCTGGGACAACGCCGGGTAGACGCTGCGAAAATCGCGACCGATTCGTTCGAGTGATGCCGGGACGGTCAGCCCCTGGCTGACGCACATATTCAGCATATCGAGCAAATCAGGCATCGCGCGTTCGATTTCCTGTTTCCGTTCTTTTGCCTTCCCGCGAATGTAAAGTGTCGGGAGTGCCCATCCGAGCAACGGGGCAAGGATGCAACCGGCGACCATCCACGGTTCCAGACGTGGCGGCACCAGCAATAACATCGATCCGAAAACAACGACACCAAGAATCATCAGGGAATAACGCGTGGCAGCCAGGTTTTCGATCGCGTGCGGATTGTAGAATCCCGCCGCCATCAGGTCTTTGCGAACATCATCGCGTTTTTCGTCCGATTCAGGAAGCAACGATGCGAAGGCCGGGTTCAGCCATGAACCGAAGATGCGATCACGATCATCAATTCCGGGAATATCTTCCGGTAGCACTCGCGGCAGCGCATTAAATTCCCTGGGCATCGTTCCGGTCGATTCCAGCAGTCGCCGTCCTTCCCAGCTTGGCGCCCCGTTCGTGTGGGCATTCTCTGAACGTGATACTGCCGGACCGAACGCAGGCGCATCAGTAGCTGCCTTACCAGACGACGCGGCAGCGGCGGGTTTGGCGACGGTGTCAATCTGATTTGAAAAGACGGTCGCCGAAGGCTTCGGTTGCCAGGGCTGTGTTGTTGCCGGTACGGGCGGCGGTGTAACGGACGCCCTGGTTTGATCGATCACAGCTGGCTGTTGAGCGACCGCGTAAGAATCTGGTGACGAGGGGGTTGACGCAACCTGTTTCAGCGGCTGCGAAATGCGATTTTTCCGCCAGATCCGGAAAAGGAGGTAAGCGACTGTGACTCCGCATGCGGAGTAAAAAATTTGCATTCCGAATG
>JANXOO010001391.1 GCA_025353525.1 Schlesneria sp.
TGCGTTGCTATGAATGAACTCGATGCTTCTGCGAACAGTGTACAGGGTAATCTTTCATTTTTTGGCTCAACCAACAGGGAGCGTCGCCGATGTCCGTCCCGACCGAAAATTCTTTCCTGACTCTTCCCGACGCGCGACTCATCGAACAGGCAATCAGGACGTTAAAGCAAAGCGTCCAGATTCAAGTCGAAAGCGAATCGCGGTTGCAGAGGCTTTGCTCCGCGTGGCAGGGGAACTGGTCGACTCAATGCGATCAGTTGCGAAGCCGTATCGAGACGCTCGAAGCCCGGCTGGCTCCATGGATAGCCGACGTGACAGACGGACCAAGACTCGCCGTCATTTCTCAACACGAAGATGCCGCGTGACCTGGAAACCGCCGTCTCATCGAACGGCAAATTGACGGGAAAGACGGCCGACAATTCCTGTGTTGAGCGACAGTCGGCCCCACTTCATTGGTCATCCGGCGAGTCGTGGCTACAATAGCCGCAGTGCATCGAGCTTTCTGATCATATGGCCTGCCAAGGCCGTCGGCTCGTTTGCTTTGTCCATCCCGCCAGGAGAACCTGCCATGAAACTGCCTGTTGCCTGCCTGTTCGCCGGAATCCTGTCCACGACGCTGATGACATTCGCCATCGCTGACGACAAGGGGTCAAATGTGCTCGATCACAAAATGAAGACTGTCGCTGGCAAAGAAGTGAATCTTGCCGAAAAATACAAAGGGAAAGTCCTTCTGGTCGTTAATGTTGCCAGCAAATGCGGAGCGACTCCCCAGTACAAACAACTCGAAGGATTGCACGACACCTATCAGGCAAAAGGTCTGGCAGTGATCGGTTTCCCATGCAACCAGTTCGGCGGTCAGGAACCGGGAACGGAAGAAGAGATCGCGAAATTCTGCAAAGCGACATTCGATGTTTCGTTCGATCTCTTTTCCAAAGTCGATGTCAACGGCGACAATGCCGCCCCTCTTTATAAGCAGCTCACTGCCAAAGATGGGCCAATCAAATGGAACTTTGAAAAGTTCGTGATCGGACGTAATGGCGAAGTTGTTGCACGGTTCCCGACCGGAACGAAGCCGGATGCACCGGAAGTCGTCAAGGCGATCGAAACCGAACTCGCCAAATCGGAAAAATGAGCATGGCAACGATCCAGGCCACGCTCGATCGGTTGGGTTTGACGCAGCCACTGTCTGCGGTGTGGATTGGTGGTAGCCAACGTGCTGGTGCAGGATTGGCCATCGCGAGCCGTTCCCCGATCGACGGTTCGTTACTGGCGACTTTGTCCGCGGCATCTCCGGTCGATGTCAATGCGGTGCTCACGGCATCGAGTGCCGCGTTTTGCGATTGGCGAATTGTACCGGCTCCCCGACGCGGCGAATTCGTTCGCCGCGTCGGAAACCGGTTCCGTGAATTGAAAAACGATCTTGCAGCACTGATTTCCCTTGAGGCGGGAAAGATCACTCAGGAAGCACTCGGCGAAGTTCAGGAGGTCATCGACATTTGTGACTTCGCCACAGGACTCAGTCGACAATTGCATGGACTGACGATTGCCAGCGAGCGTCCCTTGCACCGATTGGCCGAGCAATGGCATCCTTTGGGCACGGTGGGAGTCATTACCGCCTTCAATTTCCCGATGGCTGTGTGGGCGTGGAACGCTGCTTTGGCATGGGTCTGCGGCGATCCTGTCATCTGGAAGCCATCCGAAAAAACACCGCTGTGCGCCCTGGCATGTCAGTCCGTCGTCGCATCGGTGTTGCAGGAAATGCCCGATGTTCCGGCGGCCGTGTCATCCGTTGTCGTTGGCCTGCGGGATGTCGGGATCAAGTTGGCAGAATCGACTGAATTGCCGCTCGTTTCGGCGACGGGTTCGACCGCTATGGGCCGCGATGTCGCTCAACGGGTCGCCGCGCGGCTGGGTCGATCGTTATTGGAACTTGGCGGCAACAACGGACTCGTTGTGGCACCGACGGCGGATCTTGAACTGGCAACGCGAGCAATCGTATTTTCCGCTGTCGGGACGTGTGGCCAACGTTGCACGTCGCTTCGGCGTTTGATCGTTCACGAACAAATGGCGGACGAACTTGTCGCGAGACTGAAGTCGATTTACGAACGACTTCCGATCGGCGATCCGCTCGAGTCCGGAACTCTTGTCGGACCGTTGATCGATGAATCGGCCGGAATTGCCATGCAATCGGCACTTGATCGTGCTGCCCATGAAGGTGGAATCGTTCACGGGGGCGAACGACTGGTTGGTTCAGTTCCCGGCGGCGGAGTCTATGTCCGCCCGGCGATTGTTGATTTCCCCGCGACTGATCCGGGCGGGTTTCGCGGAACGTCCACACGCGAGAGCATCGTACGCGAAGAAACATTTGCACCGATACTCTATGTGCAGCGCTACCGGACCATCGAAGAAGCCATTGTGATTCACAATGATGTCCCCCAGGGGCTGGCGTCGTCGATCATGACGAATGACATCCGGGAAGCCGAACTGTTCTGTTCGGCGGCAGGATCGGACTGCGGCATTGTCAACGTCAACGTTGGACCCAGCGGTGCCGAAATCGGCGGTGCCTTTGGCGGCGAAAAGGCCACTGGCGGCGGGCGTGAATCGGGATCGGACAGCTGGAAGGCCTATATGAGGCGAACGACCAATACGATCAACTATTCCCGGGACCTGCCGCTCGCTCAGGGAATTCGATTCGAGACTTAGTCTTTTTGATCGCGACGGGACGGGTTTTCGGGTCTGTCTTTCCAAAGGATATTTGGTTTGGCCTTAATCGAGATTCGCGATGTCTGCAAAGTATACAACCTTGGCGAAGTCAAAGTCGATGCATTGAAAGATGCGAATTTGACGATCGATCAGGGCGAATACGTTGCGCTCATCGGGCCATCGGGGTCGGGCAAAAGTACCCTGATGAATATGCTCGGCTGCCTCGATCGGCCGACATCCGGCAGTTACAAACTGGCTGGTGAAGAAATTGCGACGATGTCGAATGACGACCGGGCACGCATCCGGAATCGTCGCATCGGATTCGTCTTCCAGAACTTCAATCTGCTAAACCGGACTTCGGCCCTGGAAAATGTCGAGCTGCCACTTCTTTACACGAAAGGGATCTCGGCGGCTGACCGGCAACGGCGAGCCATCGAAAAACTGACCCTGGTAGGACTCGGCAACCGACTCGATCATCATCCCAGCCAGCTTTCTGGCGGACAGCAACAGCGAGTGGCGATTGCCCGGGCGCTCGTCAACGAACCGGCCATTCTGATGGGCGACGAGCCGACTGGAAACCTTGATTCCAGAACCAGTCGCGAAGTGATCGGCCTGTTTCGTGAGTTGAATGAATCGGCAGGAATTACCGTAATTCTTGTGACCCACGATGCCAATGTGGCAAAAAATGCCAAACGCGTCGTCGTCCTGAGCGATGGCGGCATCGTCTGCGACACGACCGATTTTCGTCAGGCCCTACACGTCCTACAGTCGGGACTCGAAGAGTAACCCTCGACCCGTGGCGAACATCCCGACGATGTACGTCCTGAGGATTCCAACTTCTTTGATGCGAGTGTTTTGGTATGGATGCCAATCACCGATGTCGCGCGATCGCGCTTTTGGCGATCATCTTTGCCCTGTCGGCAAAGTCAGCCTGCGCGCAACGAGTCTTTCCGACCCTGTTTCCTGAACAGCGGTCGATACAGGTTCGTGATCCGTCACAGCTTGCCAGATACAGAATGACTGACTCTGTACCTCCTCCGACGGTGTCGAGCAAGGTTGATCTCGAACCGTATCCAGTGTCGCTCGACGATGTGATCCGGATTTCGCTGGAACGAACCGACGTTGTTCGAGTTCTGTTGGGCACTGTCGCCCAGGCGAGTGGCCAGACAATTTACGACGCCGCAATTACCAATACGACGATCGACCAGAACAACGCGCGGTTCGACCCCACGCTGACGATCAATAATTCCTGGAACCGTTTACAGAATCCGCAGGCGATCTTTGACCCGGCGAATCCCGCACAGTCGCTGATTCCAGGTTTCAGCAATAACTTCTTCACGGACACTGCCAGCCTGACAAAGGTGAACGCAACCGGTGGAACGGCGGGAATCGGATGGACATCGACTGATTCCCGACTGCAACCGGGGACATTTCCGCTGAACCCGCAAACGGCGTCCGCTACGAATATCAATTATACTCAGCCCCTGTTGCGGGGACGAGGGATCGGTCCCAACCTCGCACCAATCGTCATTGCACGCATCAATACGGAACTCTCGTATTTTCAATTGAAAGACTCGGTCCAGGAACTGGTGCGCGGAGTCATCGACAGTTATTGGGCATTGGTTGCGGCGCGTACAGACGTATGGTCAAAACAGCAGCAGATCGACCAGTTGGAAGAAGTCGTGCGGCGAATCAAAGTCCGGGTCACCACCGAACTGGACAATCGTGCCGACCTGTCACAGGTTCAAGTGACACTGGCGAACACACGCGCGAACCTGATCATCTCTCGCGCGAACATGATTCAGCGCGAGGATGTACTTCGAAACGTTCTCGGCATGCCACCATCGGACGGGTTGCGAATGGTGCCTCACACACCGCCGACCGACGAACGGTTCGAGCCGGACTGGTCACGCATTCTCGAGATCGCATCTGAACGCCGCCCTGATCTGGTCGAACTGAAGCTGATTGTTGAAGCGGACGAGCAACAAATTGTGATTGCGAAGAACGGAGCGTTG
The DNA here is from genome assembly GCA_025353525.1 of Schlesneria sp. Taxonomy (GTDB): domain Bacteria; phylum Planctomycetota; class Planctomycetia; order Planctomycetales; family Planctomycetaceae; genus Schlesneria. The sequence goes on from JANXOO010001391.1 coordinate 4,719, forward strand.
CCGCAATTGGACGGAGTCGCCGTCTACCGCTGGAACGGTCTGGAAGGGACGATGCCCAATGGCGGGAATCTTCGGTCAGGTGCGGGTGCGTTCAACGACTGGACGCTGGGCGTGAATTTTTCTGTGCCACTGGGTCTGCGGCAATCGCGGGCGAACTTGCGACAGAAAGAACTGGTGATCGTTCGCGATCGGGTCAATCTGCAGCAAGGACTACATAACGCGGCTCACATTCTGGCCACAAATATCCGCAGCATGGATCAGGCTTACGAACAATACCTCGCTTATCGTGAAGTGCGCGACGCGGCCAGAACCAACCTTGACTATCAATTGGCTCGCTATCGAACTCAGCAGGGGATTCTGATCAACGTATTGCAAGGGGTGACCGACTGGGGGAATGCCATTTCCAACGAAGCCAGTGCTCTCGCGACGTACAATACAACTCTGGCAACACTCGAACGCCAGTCGGGTACGATCCTGGAAACGCACGGAGTGGCGTTTTATGAAGAGCGGTTCGGTTCGATCGGCCCGCTTGGCAGGTTTGCATCGCCCGTGTGCTATCCGCTGGACAATCGACCTTCGACAAACAGTGACGTTTACGGCACATCGGACAAACCTGCTGAAGAAAAGTTTGATCTGAAACGCCCGATCAATCTGAACGAAAAGCCGCCCGAAATCGACTATGACAAGTTCAGGCTGCCAACTCTCGAAGAAAGCACTCCTGATATCCCCCCTTTTCCGGACTCGAAACCGGACCCGAAACCCGTGACACCGGCACGGGCAGATATTCGCAGCAGCAATGGTCGCAGCGAACGATCCCCTGTATCAACGTCGGGCGACGATGGAGCAACCAGTGAACCGACGGCGGTACCCACAACGTCCAGGTCGATCCGAAAACGAATACTCAGTTGGTTACCACGCTGAGATCAGTTCGATATGTTCGTCCGGCGAAGTCTTAATGCGTTGACGATCACCGAAACAGAACTGAGACTCATCGCGGTTGCGGCCAGCATCGGATTCAACGTGATACTCCACAGCGGATATAATACGCCGGCTGCAACGGGGATTCCGATCGCGTTGTAAGTGAACGCGAAGGCCAGGTTCTGGCGAACGTTACGTGAGACCTGACGGCTGAGTTTCACTGCTTTGGCGATGCCGCGTAAGTCAGGTCGCACGAGGATAACGCCAGCCGATTGCCTGGCGATGTCGGTACCGGTTCCGAGTGAAATGCCGACGTTGGCGGCGGCCAAAGCGGGGGCATCGTTAATCCCGTCGCCTGCCATTGCAATGCATCGCGGAGTGAGGGGCGATGCGTTGTCCGAGGGCCGACTAGCCGCAGCCGTACGTCGCTCGACGTGCAACCAGATCTGTCGCGAGCCAGAGCAAGCGCCTCAAGAAGTGGTCGTGCGCTTCTCGAACCGTAGAACTCGCCGGCATGCAGGAGTTCGAGCCGGGCACCTCTCCGGT
>JANXOO010001401.1 GCA_025353525.1 Schlesneria sp.
ACTGACGACGATATCTTCCATACTCGACAAGCGCGAAACGACGTCGCGTTCGAGTTCGTCCCGAGACACTTTCGGGCGGGCGGGGTCAGCTTGAGTGAATCCGAACGCGGGCGGTGCCGCGACTTCACGATCCAGTGCGAACCCTTCGTGAACGGCCTTCAGCGCCAGTTCCCTCTGGTCCCGGTTGACCAGCACCGAGATCTTGATTTCGCTGGTGGTAATCATCTGGATGTTGACGCCGGAGTCCGACAGCGACTTGAACATCTGGGCGGCAACCCCCGTGTGTTTTCGCATACCGGCACCGACGACCGAGACTTTGGCGACGTTTGTTCCATGCCGGACTTCGCCTGATCCAAGTGCTCTGACCGCTTGTTCGGCGGCAGTCAACGCATCCGCCAGATCGTCCTGTGGCACCGTGAACGTCACTTCAGCGATCCCTTCTTCTGCCACGTCCTGAATCACCATATCAATCGGTATTCGCCGTTCAGCCATTTTGGAAAAAAGTGCCGCCAGAACGCCAGGCCGATCGGGCAGATTGCGAAGATTCACGATCGCTTCGCTCTTGACCATCGCCACTCCGGTGACCATCGGTGCGTTCTCGTCCTGCACCGGCGCAATGAAAGTGCCGATTCCTTCCGTATAGGCAGGTCGAACCTGCAGCAAGACCCGATATTTCTTCGCGAATTCAATGGAGCGCGAGTGCATTTTGCCGCCACCGAGACTCGTCAGTTCCAGCATTTCGTCATAGGCGATTCTGTGCAGCTTGCGAGCGTTCTTGATCAAACGCGGGTCGGTCGTGAAAATCCCTTCGACATCCGTATAAATTTCGCAAACGTCGGCCTCGAGAACAGCGGCGAGTGCCGTGGCCGTTGTGTCGCTGCCACCGCGGCCAAGCGTTGTGATATTAAAGTCGTCATCAACCCCCTGGAATCCGGCGGCGACGACAATCTTTCCTTCGCTGAGTGCCTGGCGCATCCGATCGGTTTTGATTTTTCGAATGCGAGCCTTCGTGTACGTTGAATCGGTAATGATGCCGATCTGATATCCGGTCAGGCTGATCGCCGGTTCGCCAAGTGCCTGAACGGCCATCGCGACGAGCGCCACCGATTCCTGTTCGCCGGTGGCAAGCAGCATATCCATCTCGCGCGGCGGCGGGACTTCACTGATCTGTTTCGCCAGATCGATCAATTCGTCGGTCTTGTCACCTCGGGCGCTGATGACCATGACAACCTGGTTTCCAGCCCGTTTTGCAGCGACCGCCCGTTTTGCCGCCGACATAATTCGCGAAGCGTCCGCGACACTCGAACCGCCAAATTTCTGTACAATCAAAGCCACAGCACGTTTCCGGGAAAAGATTCAATTCAACAACAATGCATTGATTCTGCTCAAACCCGCAATGCCATCAGTCTGCGGTGAGGATCAACAGGATAGCAAATTTCGCCAGTGCTACGACATCCAGCACCGCCTTACTGGCGAACAGGACATTTTTTCAGACCGACGATTCGGGACAGATCCGGGATCGATTCGAGACCAATCGAAACGAAAACATTCAAATGACATGGCACTGGCCGTTGAGATATTTGTGGGCGTTCCCCGGATCACTTGTGGGTCTGGCGCTGGTTCCTGTCGCTCTTTTGAGCGGAGGCGGAGTTCAATTCGTCGATGGAGTTATCGAGGCTTACGGCGGGAAACTGGCCGTTCTGCTGCAAAAGCCATTCTGGATTTCCGGGCCGATCGCAGCGATTACCTTCGGGCACGTCGTACTGGGTTGCGACAGACAAATCCTGCAACGGACACGACGGCACGAACGAGTCCACGTTCGCCAATACGAACGCTGGGGCCCGTTCTTTATTCCTGCCTACGTGCTGGCCAGTCTCTGGATTGGAGCACGAGGTGGAAATGCCTATCTTGACAATCCCTTCGAGGTCGAAGCATACGCCATCGAAGACTGATTTCTGCTGACCGCACAGGAATGACCGGCGGTGCCTCACTTTCTGCTGAATGCAAACCCGAAGCAGTCGTCGTTTTTTTCTTCGCGGCGTTCAGCTTCCTGAGTAGGCTTCGGTCAAACGGTATTTTGGGAATTTCTCGAGATAAGCAGCAATCCGGTCAATTCTTGAGATCGCCACCGGAATGAAATCGAGTGCCTGCTGGAGCCGCTCGTCGGGTTCCGCACAACTGAACCGAAGGAATCCGCCGCCCGCCTCACCAAAACATTCTCCTCCCAGGCAAGCGACGCCAAACTTGTCATCGGCACCTTCGAGCAAATAGAGCGCCAAGCCGTGGCTGGTGATTTTCAATCGATTGCAGACCGGGGCGACGTTGGGGAAGACATAGAACGTCGCGGCAGGATCGAGCGAATTAAATCCGTCAATCCGGTTAAGTCCCTTCGTCAGAAGTTCGACCTTCTTGCGAAACTTTTGCATCACCGTATCTCGTTCGGACGTGTCGCGTTCCAATGCGGCTTTTCCCGCCAATTGCACGATGGGTGGCGTACACGACAATGTTGTATTAATCATTTTTCCGATGGCGTCCGAAACTTCGACCGATGCGACCGAAAAGCCGAGTCGCCAGCCGCTCATGCTGTAACTTTTGCTGAACGTGTAGGCAGCGACCGATCGTTCGAGCATCTCGGGTTCGGACAACAACGATTCGTGCGTCCCCTTCCAGACCATGTGGCAGTACGGTTCGTCGCTGAAAACGGCGACATTGGTTCCTCGCAACAAGTCTGCCACGTCTCGCAAGTCCTGTCGGGTCATCACACCGCCGGTCGGGTTGTGCGGCGAATTGAAGAATATCGCTTTGGGAGAAGGATCGGACTTCAAAAATGACTCGATCGCGGATAATTCGGGTCGAAACCCGTTCGATTGTTTCAGTGGAGCCAGCACGGGTCGCGCGTTCCGTCGCTGAATATTCGGCAGGTACGTCGGGAAGTAGGGACTGAAGACCAGGACACCGTCGCCCGGATTGAGAAACGCCTCGCAGAAGTACTGTTCAAACACTTTGGCACCCGGTGCCACGATAATGTTCGCCGCTTCGGCAGGGATCGCGAATTCGTGCTTCACGAAACGGGCTGCCGCTTCGCGAAATTCGGGCAGACCGGGTGACGGGCAGTAGTGCGATTTGTTCTGCTGAATCGCTTCGACCCCCGAAGACTTGGCGGACGCGGTGCTGTCGAACGGACTGTCGCCAATTTCGAGTTCGACGACATCCTTTCCGGTCGCCTTCAGTGCCTTGGCAACGGCCAACACGTTGAACGCCGTTTCCACTGACAGGGATTTTGCAAATTCGCTGAGCTTGACAGTCATCGTTGTCCCTTTTTTCGCGTCAACCTGCCGGATTACTTCGTTGAGATGGCTTGCTGCAAAGGACGCAGCACCTGATCGATCACGTACTTTTCAAGCAGCGATTCGCATTGAATTCGCAATTCTGCGAGCGTCCCTTCGTACGAACTGTCGGATTCGAGGCTGCCATACTGCCTGACAGTGAAGAAGACGCTGATATGTTCTTCGGGATAGTCGCCCCGCCGTACCTGGTAGGCGTTCGTCCGTGTTTCGATCATCAATCGGGCCTGTCGCCGACAGGTGTCTTCCAGTGCGATCGTCATCGTCGGCTCATAATTCAGGACTTGCCGACCTGGAATGTCGAGCAATCCATCCAGCGCAGAACTGACACCCAGGGCTTCCGCAACGAGTTCATCATGGTTGCCACGGTAGTTGAAGTCGAATCCCAACATGTAATCGAGTGCCTCGCAGTCGAGCGAACTGACCGACAGCATATAGGGCACAAGTTCCAGCACCAGCTTGTGCTGCTCGAAGGCATCGTCGATATCATCGGGATTGATATAGCCGCTGCAAATACGACGAGGTTCCAGTGTCAGCCAGCGCTGATGTCCCTGATCCTTGTCCTCTTCGAGCACATGATCGCCATTGTCGCGGGTGTAAAAGTTACGCATCGTCGAGTATTGTTTGCGAACTCGCTCGAAAAAACTGAGCGTCGTGTCTCGCCCGGCAGGTAACGCCATCTCGGTATTGAGATTCATGTTGACGTAAAAATCGTCTGCGAGCGTGGAATATAAAGACATCCGCTGTTTCCTCAAGGCATTCAAACGAATCGGCAAAGGCACAAAAACGAATAGAGTATGGGTTGTTCGTCGACATCGGAACTACGATTATTGGCGATCGGAACCAGACATTGTATAGGCCCGGTGTTCGAGGGTCAAAGAGGCCGAGCTGATTGAAGGTGGCAGACTCGAATTACGGAATTCCGAAGGTAATCAAGGAGTGACAAAATGAGACATCAAGTGAATGTGATGAACCAGCCCGGCACGACGACGAAAAACCAGGCAATTGCAGCCCGTCCTGTTTTATCATCATTTTCAACACCGTTAGGCTGGATGGGACTTCTGGGTGACGACGGAATTCTAAGTTCGGTGTTTGTCGGACATTCCTCGGCCAAATCGATTCTGGACGCGGCAGCGACATACGGCGGCCCCGTTCAGATTGGCGACTGGATCCCGTCGCTGAAAGAACGGTTCGAAGCCTATGCCGAAGGTGAAATCACTGATTTCCCGGACATTGAAGTTCGTCTCCCGCCGATGACGGAATTTCGCCGACAAATCGTGTTTGCAACGCGGAAACTCGGCTACGGTCAGACGGCGTCCTATGGAGAACTCGCGGGAAAAATCGGGCATCCCGGTGCCGCTCGTGCGGTTGGAACGGTGATGTCGACGAATCGGTTTCCAATCCTGATTCCCTGTCATCGGGTGCTGGCCGCTGGCGGGAAACTCGGGGGATATACGTCTCCTGCAGGAACAAGTCTGAAACAAAAGTTACTTGATATGGAAGCTCGGTCCTCCGGATTACGACCGGTAATCCGACGACCGGGATAAACTGCCTGGTAGAAAGC
>JANXOO010000456.1 GCA_025353525.1 Schlesneria sp.
ATCGATTCGATTTGACCACCTGTATCGGTTGCGAAAAGTGTGCGGTCGCTTGCCCCGTTGATTGCATCTACATCGAAAAAGAAAAGAGCCCCGTTGGCAAAGGTTTTCGCGTCAACGGTTTTACGATCGACTACACGAAATGTATGTTTTGTGCGTTGTGTGTCGAACCGTGTCCGGTCGACTGTATTTTCATGGGGTCCAATCACGACCTCAGTTGCTACAGTCGCGATGGATGCATTGTTGATTACGCCAAATTGCCGCTCGAAGTCGCCTGGGGCCAGGCAACGTTGAATCCGACGGCCATTGCAGAATCCAAAGTTCTGTATGAACCGGTCTGGGTCAAAGGGGAAACCAGCCCCTTCCAGTTCACTCCGTCGGAAAAGTAGGCTCCATGTCGGAAAAGTCGTCACCAGAAAAGGCAGTTGTGAATCGGGTCCGGTTTTCTGTGAACGCCGGAAATTGAAAAATCGACTTGAACGAAAACAGTGCGGGCCAACGTACTGAACTTGTCCGGGTTTAACTCGCTGCTGCGGAGCAGTGGCCAATCTACGGAGCTTCAATGAGTGCCAAGCTGGCTCCACGTCGTTATTTCTCGGTTGCATCGGCCAATCAGACCCTGCCGCTCGTTCGCGCGATCGTCAGTGATATTGTCGAGCTGTTTCCGGAAGTTCGTGATCGCGAAGAACGATTGTCCCGCATCACTCGTGGTCGGCCGAGCGACTCGCGACCGGGTGACCCGTACACCGAAGAGGTCGAGCAGATTCGGCAGGATCTTGAGCGGGATGTCGAGAGATTGCAGGCGTTCATCGACGAATTGCGTGAGCTGGGTGTCGAATTCAAGGACCCTGTGATGGGCCTGGTCGATTTTCCGGCACGACGAGACGACGAGGACGTTTGCCTGTGCTGGAAGTTGGACGAGCCGACAGTTGCCTTCTGGCACACGGTCGAAAGTGGTTTCCAGGGGCGCAAAGAATTGGCCGATAACGATGTCCTCAGCGGGCATCAATCAGAAGGAATAGATCAGTCATGACCGAAGTCGTCGGACATTTTCTCGTATTCACCGTCGCCGCGATCGGCTTCCTGATCGCTCCGCTCCTGATCGGCCGCCTCGTTCGACCGCGACTTCCTTCGTTCGAAAAGGACGCCACCTACGAATGCGGCGAGCCTTCCATCGGAACCAGCTACATCCAGTTCGACTTGCGGTTCTACGTCGTCGCGTTGCTGTTTATTATTTTCGATGTCGAAGTCGTCTTTTTCTTTCCCTGGGCGACCGTCTTCGGCACAGCCATGCAATTGGCCGACCCGGCATTGTCTCCTGAAGTGCGTCGCCAACTGACGGAACAATTGCTGACCCTTGCACCAGGAACCATCACGAACGAGACGGCAATTAGCGCAAAAACAGCTCTCCAGTTTGGCTGGATGTCGTTCATCGATGTCGCAGCGTTCTTCGCGGTGCTGCTAGTCGGTTTCGCCTACGTCTGGAAACGCGGCGATCTCGATTGGGTGCGGTCAACCGCTGAACGAAAAATGACAATCGGTGCGACAACACTGCCGCTGTCACAAACATCGCCCAATAAACCCTTCAGCGTCACTGCCAGCTAGTTAAAAATACCCGGGGGGGAACCCCACCAAATGAATTTCGGGGTTCATTCTTCTCACCAAACCGGCTTCTCCCTTAAGAAGTCCCCTTCGAGTTCACGGTCGTTTTGACACGAACCTTCAGATTCGAATTGCCAGACCCTGACCAATAGTCCTGACCTGAACCACCAGACCCGAACCACCAGACCCGATCAGCAGAGCGGAATTGTTTCCATGAAAATCGAAGACATTCATCACCGACTGGTCGCCCGATTCGGAGATTGCGTCCGCGAATTGAAAACCGGTGTCAAAGACCCGTGGATTGAGGTTGCCGCCGACTCAATCGCAAATGTCAGCGAATTCCTGCGAACGGAGCCGGAATTGAAGTTTGAATCGCTGAACGATCTGACCGGATCTGACTGGCTGGAAACAGATCCAAAGAAGAAGTCGCCCTGCGATCCGCACGTCGAAGTGGTGTACCACCTTTACAGTTACTCGTTGAAGCACAGTTGCAAGTTGAAGGTCAAGTTGCCTCGATGGAAAAATGGGGTTGCCGGTGAACTGCCGGAAGTTCCATCCGTTGCAGGCGTGTGGGGGATTGCCGATTGGCACGAACGCGAAGCCTTCGATCTGGTAGGAATTCATTTTTCGAATCATCCAAACCTCAGACGAATTTTGTGTCCTGAAGACTGGGAAGGTCATGCGCTTCGCAAGGACTATGAATTCCCTCTGGAATACCACGGAGTTCGCGGTAAATAAAGCGTCCTCTGCAATGAAACGGTCAACCCTGACCAGCCATTCGTCACCAACCATCCGCCACTCGCAAAGTGGAAGAAGATCACATGAGCCTGACACTCGAAGACCCTCGCATCGTTGAATTTGATGTTCGAACCGACGAAATGCTGGTCAACATGGGGCCGCAGCATCCGAGCACTCACGGGGTGCTGCGTTTGATGCTCAGAACGGACGGCGAAATCGTCCATGAAGTCACGCCGCATATCGGATACCTGCATCGATGTGCCGAAAAGATTGGCGAGAATCTGTCGCCGCCACAGTGGATCCCCTACACCGACCGCATGGACTATCTCGCGGCGATGAATATGAACCTCGGGTTCAGTCTCGCGATCGAAAAACTGATCGGGATGGAAGTCCCGGACAAGGCCATGGTTCTGCGAGTTATCATCTGTGAACTGAACCGGATCGCCAGCCATCTTGTCGGAATGGGCGCTTACGGACTCGACCTGGGAACCTTCAGTCCGTTCCTTTACGCCTTCCGCGAACGGGAAATCATTCTCGATCTGTTCGAGGAAGTCTGCGGAGCCCGTCTGACCTACAGTTACATCACGATCGGCGGTGCGACTCACGATCTGCCCGATCAGATCACGATTCCACCGGGTCTGGCCCAATTGACCGAACGCGACCCGAACATGCAACTGAGCTGGTCGGATGCATTACGAAT
>JANXOO010000458.1 GCA_025353525.1 Schlesneria sp.
ATCGGCGCTGGAGCTCGATACGTTCGTTCGGGGGCGGCAACGGCGGGTTGTGAAGAACCGGGTTCGTACGAAAAACTTTGATACGCCCCACTCTTATTCGCTTGTGTCATATTCATCCCCGCATGCGGATCCGCTGCCGGGGCCGCAGGTGCGGTCGTTGCAGCAGGTAACGATCCGTTCGCAGGAGCGGCACATGAAGGCGCCATCGAACAATTCGCGACCGCGCAACACGAACCACGTCCGCAAGCGAACACTTGCTCGGTACAAACTGCGGAACCAGTCACCGTCAACAATGCCAACAAAATCGATTTCGTCATGATACTCTCACCTTGATATGGAGGACCTGGACCATGTATTCCACCAGGAGCCGTGGACTGACAGTCCTGAATTGAGCGAACTGAAAAAGGCCCTCGCGCGGAACATCTCCGGCGAAATGGGCTTGCAATTGCATGCGATCCGGGCAATTCGGGAGGATTCAAACGAGTCCGCACCGCTTCCAGGAATGGCAAAACTTGAGACAGCTGCCGCCATCATGTTGCGCGAACGCAAACGGATGATCGAGGCTGGCAGCGGTCATGCTGAAGAGGCGACGCGAACGAATCGCACCGCGCATCGCAAGTGCTAAATGAGAAACCGCTCGAGGCGTACGATCAAGTCTTCCGGTTCATGCGGACTGATACCGATGATGTCCAGGTCAACTCGCGTCAAGCGAGGAATCGGAACGACGAACGAAGCGATTGGCAAGAAATCAACACGAGACGGAACGGGAATGCCGTCCGTCCTCAGTCTGGCACCGCTGTTGCCCTCCAGAAGGATTGGAGTGCAGTGACAGGTCTCTGCGCAACAAACAGGACTGTGATATTTCGATTGATTCGTGACTTGTTTTTTTGCCTGGCAGCAACTGCGGGCCGCTCCCGTTCCACCACAACATGATTTCGAACTGCCGCTTCGGCACGTAAAGCCGACCAACATTTGGCTCACTATCGACTTGGACTGATTCAGCTTAAGGCAGTGCCGCCGGATTTCCCCGTTGGAGCAACGGCATGCAACGTCAGGCATCCCACTCACTGCCACGAGCGGCATGAGAGAGACAATCATCAGTTGGCGAAAGAGACCCATTGGAAGTCGTCGTCCGTAAAAAAACGCGCGAACGTTGAGAATTCTACTGATCTATCGGTCAAATTGTTGGCGCCGACGACTTGAGGTCACCGAATTTCCGTTGAGCGGCTCAATATCTGATGCCGCGCGCCAGAATAAGGTTACCGTCTAACCGTGAGATTCTACCGAAAGCAAGGCGTTCAAACAACGCGCCCTTTCGGTAAGTTCAGCAATCGTCTACTGGTCGTTTGCCGCTGCCAAAATCGGAGTGATTCCTTTGTGCAAGGGGAGGTTGACGAATTCGACGGTGAGCGGCTGACGAGTCCATCGATCCCAATCCGTTTGTAAAGCCGCGAGGCCATTCAGTTGATAGCGTTGCTTCAATGCCTCATCCAGATCGAGTCGTTGAAGGTCATCGAGGAAATCTGCGAATTCCGCAGGTGTCGATTTTTGAATCAAGCAAGATGTCAACGCCACGCTTTGGCCGTAGAAGGCGTCACGGAATTGCTGTGCCGGAAGCCGATTTGTTCGAACTAATTCCGCCATCGGCATTGCGAGCCCTCGCGAAAGATTCTGCCGGAGATTGACAAGCCGCTCCCGTTGTTTCTCGACGGATTCGCTGAGCATTGCAATTCCTTCGTCCGCCCATCGCGGCAACGCATGTCCACCGAATCGTTCGCCCAACACGACGTGCGTCAATTCGTGGGGCAGTGCCGCGTTGGACCAGTCACCGGCATCGGCTCGCACGTCGATGCGGCGGAACACCATCCGACCTTGATCGAAATTCATTGATGTCGATCCGACGGAAACATCTCCAGGACGCCTCAACGCGTCATTGTATGCCTCGCGATGCGAATGAACGCAGACTTCACACTTCGGCTGCCAATTCTCATCGCTGGCGTCCGTGATCCACGTCTTTCGCAGCCGACAGCGCCAGATCTCACAGAATTCAGCCAGTCTGCTCGCGTCAGGTTCCGGAAGTTGACAGCTGCACCGAAAATTCGAGGACTCAACAACTCGCCAGGATCCGACGGTTTTTACTGCAAGACTCACGGTTGGGACCAATTCCTCGGCCGCCAACAGGGACAGTTGATTGGCAAGAAACGACGTTAGCGCAAGAAGACTTGGATAAAACAGGTCGAAACCAGTTCGGCAATGCATCGTACGCCTCGTGTGGTGACAGTTGGTCAAACACACCGCACGTAGAGAAATCCATGCCAAAAAATCTGACGAATCGCTTTGTGCACGGAAGCCGTGCCCAATTCACGAGAATTTGAGTGATAACCGCCAAACGGGGAGAGAACGGGGAAAGGAAGTGAATTGATTTCCTGCCGTAGAAGTGAGCGACAATGCCGGATACGTGCGCTTTCCGAAACGAGAGTACTCGAATGAATTTTGAATCGTATCCTGTCGTGTCGAATCGCCAGCGAGCTCGGTCACAACCTGCAAATCTCCGTGCTCCCGCAACCAGAACCGCA
>JANXOO010001494.1 GCA_025353525.1 Schlesneria sp.
ATCAAGCTTCCGACGCCCGTACCGATTCATTGAGGATTTCCATTGATGCCAAGGCCAGGTTGGATCTGGGGGAATTCTCACGGGACGGCGTCATTCGATGCAAGACGGCGACCAAAGCACTCGACCATGATACACAGCTAAAAAAAAGCTCGTTCCCTTCGGGATCCTGGATGTCGTCAGCGGACTGCTGACAATCATCTTCGGTCCATCACAGGAAACGGACGATCGCAAACCGAAATAGTCAATCCGTACGTCGATCGAGTCCGCGTGCGTCGAAAAATGGAGGATGCACTTGGCCTGCTCTCAATCCGATCGGTCATCATAGGGACGCAGTTTCACCGAGGCGTCGTCTGAAGAAAACTGGCGGGACTTCAGCCATGTATTCCAGCCGAGCCTTGGGCCGATTCCCTTCTTGTCTCCACAACGCAGAACGGGAATTTCAGAAGTCAGCAAATGCAGGTCGAGGTCGAAATCGAGATGTTGTCCGGCATAAAATCGGGTCATTTGCGAGAGTGGTTTGTGCGCTGCACCAATCGGTAACAGCGAACAAAACTCGTCGTAATTCAAGGGTCCAATTCGTAGCCGAAACTTACCCTGGACCTCCCACACTTTCTGACCTGCGACGGTTTCCTGACCCAATTTTGTATTCCCGCCACGTACCAGTCGCGTCCGATCAGCTCGTTCGAGTTGCAGCCAGCGACCGCAGAGGGGCTGAAGACTGACGGGCCAGCGGAAGTGGTCGATCAGGATCGCTTCAAGTCCCTTTGCCGGTCGATGACGACTCGACAACAAGCCGGAATAAAACCGCCATGCCTGATCGGGAATATCCGTTCGCGGCTGAAGCAGTGTTCGCTCATGTAGATGATATCGGCTGGCCGGATTTCCCATGCCGACGATATTCAGCAGGATTTGCCCCAGAGGATCGAGTTTCGGACGATGATCGATCACGAACGATCGATGCGTGTCCGTTCCTTCCCTGATCGCAATCCGCTCTTGTTGAAGCGCACGTTCTCCGAGAATCCAGAACTGGTATTTCGACCAGGCTCGATAGAACAATGACACCAGGCGATGATTGAAAATATCGAGAAACTCGTGCAGCGTATGATCTTTATTCGCCAGTCGTTCGATCACGATTTCGGTGTAGTGCTGAGGCAGGGCACTAACAGGTCCTGTGAGCCCCATGAACGTCACCGTCATTTGGGCCGGGTGTTCAGGATCGCGCCGAGCAACAATCTGGTCAATTTGGCTGGCCGGAAAGTTCAGCGAAGCGAGCGATTTAAAACGAACGATTTCCTCGTGCGGAACTGAGTCATGCCCGACAGGTTCCCCGTTCGAATCCCACATTTCCATCAGCCGAACGGCTTGAAAAAAGTTAAAACGGTACCCTTCTGCCAAAAGCCTTGCGATGACACCAGTGGGCGGCGGGATCGGTTCCGGATTCGTCATTAGTAT
>JANXOO010001521.1 GCA_025353525.1 Schlesneria sp.
CCCGGACTTCCACGGAAATTCGTCCTAAACTGACACGAACCTCCGCCGTTTCGTCGAAACGAACAACCCGCCAAACAGAACGCTGCATCGCACGCCCCTTCGCGCTGCGCATGCTGACCCACGCCTTTGGCGAATCTTTACGAAACGATCGTCACTCGGATGGACCGGGAACTTTTGTGTGGGACAAATCGTGTAAGTCCCGGCAAACTTTAGAAATTCAGACAAAATCGGGAGTTTTCTCGACACGCCTTGCGTCCTACTGCATACTCAGTTTGACTGTTCGGTCGGATCAGGGGAACCATTTGAATTTAACGGCTTTTCCTGATCGGTAGACTCGACACCAACTTCCCCATCTGCTGAACTTACCCTGATTGACGGGCGATTACCCCAATTACGGCGATGCCGCGCGTCTCACGGCACGATAAAATTCCAGGATTTTCTTATGCAAACAACACCATTCATTAGACTTGTGGCGACTATGGTCGTTGCTTTGGGGTTTGTGACCACTGCCTGGGGGCAGAATGAAAGAAACGGAAATGGCGAAAAGGACAAGCCGCCCGAACGGCTGATCTATATACCGTTCAAAAGCCTGAAGGCCGTGTTTGAGAAGCCGGATGGCTCGGTCCTGGTTCCTTACGCCGACTATTTAAAGCTTTGGGAAAAGGCATTCGGCGATGGAATGCGAAAACCGGATCAACCGCCGGTTGCTGGCGTCATCTCGTCTGCCAGTTATTCAGCGAAAATCGAAAAGGACGTTGCACAGATTTCGGCAACGTTGATCGTACAGGTTCTGGAAAAGGGTTGGGCCGAGATTCCCGTAAAGTTCGGCGAAGCGGCGATCGGAAAGCTGACATCCGATACCGGAAAGGTCTTGCTTCGTGGCATCGGGAACGGAACTTATACGCTGTTGTTACCAACCCCTGGCGAGCACAAAATCCAGTTGGAACTGACCGCGCGTGTCCGAACGGCTCCCGAAGGAAAAAGTCTTGATCTCGATATTCCGGCTGTCGGAATCACGAACTTTGAACTTGTGGTTCCGGAATCTGACCAGACCATGGAACTCAAGCCAAAACTGGCGACGTTACCGGTCGAAGTGGCAGGCAAAGAATCACGAATCAAAGCCAGTTTGGGCTCGACCGAAAAGGTTGGCGTCCGCTGGCATCCGCGCGTGGGGACCAAACCGGATATGGAATTGTTGGCCAGCGTCACGAACCAGACACTTGTTACCGTCGAAGACGGCCTGATCCACACCGACGCGTGGCTGACGTACGAAATCCTGCGTGGGCAACTGGAAAAACTGAAACTCGTTGTGCCCAAAGGGCACCGCATCCTGGACATCACGTCCGACGCCAAGGTGAAGGAATGGAAGGCGGTTGACGAAGCCAATCGCCAAGTCGTCAGCGTCGAATTCCTCAGTCGCGTCGAGGGCAAAGTCGTCCTTGA
>JANXOO010001522.1 GCA_025353525.1 Schlesneria sp.
CCCGGACTTCCACGGAAATTCGTCCTAAACTGACACGAACCTCCGCCGTTTCGTCGAAACGAACAACCCGCCAAACAGAACGCTGCATCGCACGCCCCTTCGCGCTGCGCATGCTGACCCACGCCTTTGGCGAATCTTTACAGCCGACAACTCTCGATTGTTTTTCGACAACTCACTGGAATGACTCCTTCCAGTTTCAGACGACAGCTCAAAGTGACGGGTTAGTTGATTGCAGCACATGTTCCGGAGAAACTTGCGAGTCAGTCGATGGGCTGATGAGAGAGATTCGATCATCTCTCGGGAACCCGGGTGGAAGCCTCAGAAGTCAAAGCCATTCCGCCAGAGATCGATTTCAGAGTCTCAATTAGTCGCGTCGCCAAGGAAATTGCGGGTTTCGATATCCACCGTCAGATCGTCGTTGTCGACCGCCGGTTTAGTGTCAATCCAATCGTCACTGATCGACGGTTTGTCGGAGGTCGAATCGATCCCGGAGCAAGGCTGCTGATCTTTTTGCGACCCCATTCGTAATGCGACCCGGTTGCCGGTACTCGCCGCTGATTTGGCGACTTGCGGGTTGCGAATCAGCATCTCTTGAATTTCGACCAGCCGGTCGACGAATTCCACTTCCTCGATCGAGAGTTCGTAAGGGAAGTCCTGCCCGCCATCGAAGAACGCGGCGACCTGGAGCGCAAGTTCCCGTTGTCGTTGAGCGTGTATCATGCTACGAAGCCTTCTCTTTCAAACACCGTTCAAGGCGAACGAGTGTCGCTGCGACACATCCGTGAACTCGCGTCTTGCTCCAATTCATTCTTTCGGCAATTTCCTCGAACGTCAAACCGCAATCAAATCGTAAATGGAGCACCGTTTGTCGATCATTGGCGAGTAATTTGACGCAATGCCGCAACTCCGAAACCCGCTCTTCCAACTCGCGGGATTTTGAACTCCCCAGCTCTTCCACAGGAATCCCCGATCGACGGCCTCGATCACGGATCTCGCGTTTTACTTTATCGGCCCGGGCGTGGATCACACACATGAATGCCACACTCTTCCAATTCTCATTCCCTGCCTTCAGTGACTCGCAGACCTTGTCACGAGCCGACGGCTGCCGACACATCTGCTCGAACGCCTGGACACCGATTTCGTGTGACAGATTCTCGGGATCAAGGTATTTGAATTTGCGAACGTGTTGAGATGCCAGATCGAATACAAACGTCATCAGGAGATGACGCGCAGAATCCGGAATGCCCAACTCATTCTCGTCGGGAAATTGGCCGTCAGCAGTTCCCATTATTCGCAAATTCTCGCAAATCGGTAAAAAAAGAGTTCTTTTTGCGGGAACGCGACTGATACTGGAGGAATTATCGGCATTTTCTTTCGATTCTGTGGAAATCGGACCGTTTGTCAGCAGCACCTTCCGTTCGGTGCATCTCCGTTTCCCGACTGTCGATTCTGCAAGAGTAGCGAAGCGATTGCAACTGTGAAAACGCGATTAAAATCGCCGCAGTACCCTGCGGCGAAAGCATTTCAGTCGCGAAATCCGGTTCTGAGCGGCGATCAATCTCACCGAAAATGAAGGCTGCTCAGGACGATTTTCGCAAATGATGGTCTGAATGAAATCAGCTGCGGACGAAACGTCGAATAGAAGAAATTCGCCCGGAATCAACGAGGCGAAATACCCGATTGATTCCGGTGAAACGTTGCGCGTCCTCGATTCCCGACGAGATTCCGTGGCACGCGTCAGTACAAAGTCGCTGAACTACCAGCCTTCCGTAGATTCGGTACCCGGTTTTCCATGTGACAGGAAGAAGTTGTCCGACAATCATTACACCTTGCGCCTGAAGTCGCGTCCCTCACTGTACCGATAGACCACCAGCGTACTGGTCCGGTTTTCTGCCAAATTGATTGCAAACTGACAATCCCGATTGGCAAAAGCTTGCGACTGATTTCGACGGCTCGCTTCCTTCAAGGCGGTGTTCGATATGAAGGCCATTATTTCCGAATCTGATGAACGGTTGGCTTCGGCACGTATTGCCGAACTTCAACAGCAGGTTCAGTCGCTCCATCAGCAACTTCTGCAGGCTCAGAAAATGAGTTCTGTCGGAGCGTTGGCGTCGTCGATCACACACGAATTCAACAATATTCTGATGACAGTGATCAACTACGCCAAGATGGGAGTTCGTCACAAGGACGCAACGACGCGCGACAAAGCGTTCGAAAAAATTCTTGCTGCCGGGCATCGGGCCTCGAAGATCACAACCGGAATGTTGTCATACGCAAGGCAGCAGGGTGATCGCCGCGAATCGATGGACCTGGTGCCGCTGATCGAAGATGTCCTGGTGCTGGTCGAGAAAGACTTGCAGCGCTACCGGATCCGGTTGACGACTCAATTTGACCAGCATCCGTTCGCAGCGGTGAATTCGGGGCAGGTTCAGCAAGTGGTCCTCAATCTGATCGTCAATGCACG
>JANXOO010000017.1 GCA_025353525.1 Schlesneria sp.
GATCTAGAATGACCGCCCGTTTGACAACGCCGACCCGATGCTGGCAGGATGATTGAGTCAAATCAATTGTCCGACTGACATCGGGGCGGAGGCTGTGAAATGCGTTTTCTGGTTGTTCTTGTGACGGCGGCAGCAATACCGTTTGGAGTTGTCGCTGCCAACACTCCTCGCGAACCGGAACGCTCGGCTGACATTCCGGCAGGCACCGCAAGGATTCATAACCCTGCCGCGGTCCTGCTGAATGATCGCGGCGAAGACCTGCGAAAAAAAGGCGATCTCGACGCGGCGATCCGGATTTATACGGAAGCGATAGCGACCGACCCGGATTTCGCCTGGCCCTTTAACAATCGTGGGCTGGCCTGGGCAACAAAAGGCGAATTCGCGAATGCGATAAAAGATTACGCGGAGGCGATTCGGCTCGACCCTGCATATGCCTATCCGTTCAATAATCGCGGACTGGTTTGGGCTGCCAAAGGCGATTTCGAGAACGCTCAAAAGGATTACACAGAAGCGATCCGACTCGATCCCCGGTATGCCGTTCCGTTCAGCAACCGTGGTCTTGTCCGGGCCGCGAAATCGGAATTCGATCAAGCGATGGCGGATTACGAGGACGCTATCCGGCTCGATCCGAACCTTGGAGTCGCCTACAGCAATCGTGGTCGTCTTCGGGAGATCAAGGGCGAATTCGGAAATGCCATCGCGGACTATGCAGAAGCGATTCGGCTCGACCAGACATTGTCCGCCCCGCTGAATTCGATTGCCTGGTTACGTGCGACATGTCACGACGCGAATTACCGCAGCGGGAAAGAAGCCATCGAGTTTGCGACACGTGCTTGTGAACTGTCGGGATGGAAGTCATTTGGTGAACTCGACACCCTCGCTGCTGCATATGCCGAAGAGGGTGAATTCACAAACGCCGTGATCCGGCAGCAAACGGCCCTTGAATTTGTCCCCGCCAGCGAAAAGCAGATCGCCACGGAACGGCTTGAACTCTATCGTTCGAACATGCCTTTTCGACAACCCGCCCGGACGCAATAAGGATCGGCGCAAGAACAAATGTCGCAAGTTGATGACACGCCAGTGGATCTCTCCAGGGCGAATCCGCATCATCGGAGGGCGAGGCTCAGACCGAGCCGCCAAGTCGCTGCGTCTGGCCACATGACAATGACCAATAACGAATTCCTCATCCCGAAACAAACGCCCACACCAACACAAAGAACACGAATCAAAGAGTGAACCAGTAGAGGCACAGAGAAGATAAGCAAGAAAAAATGACTCCCCAAAAAATGCCGTGTAGAGCGACAATTATTGTTCCCGGCGGAGGGATATTTGTCGCCGAACAATTCCATGTACGAACGAAGAAACGAGATACCCCGGTCTGTCTCTCGGATCGTCCTCGCAACGTGCCGCTTCTCCTTCCTTCTTCAGAGTGTCGCCGCGTTCGCGGCTGATGACGTTCGTTGGTATCGAGTCCTCGGGCTGGCGAGTACTCCTGCCCGAGGCTACCCACTTTTGCCGCATTCGCGGCAAAGAGGCCCACTGTCGCTGTTGCCACTTAAACATTCCCGCGTGCGGGTATGTCGTGTCCTTAAACATGCCTTCGAACATCAAACATGTCTTTTGTCCCGGCACATGTCTTAGTCGCGAATGCGACGTCGGTGGGTAGCTGCGGGCACGCGTACTCGCCAGCCCGCAGTTCCAGATTCAAACGTGATTTCGTGTCGTCGCAGGAGCTCGATGTGTTCTTCCTTGAACGTTTTCCGCCGATGATGTTCTTCCTGGCCTGCTACGTAATGTTGAACGGAAACGATCTGCGAATAACTGACGTAAGGCGAGCGGCAGAAAATCAATGACCAGATGAAAGTTCAGCGGGAGGGGGTCAAACCCCTTTTGTCGAAGACGAAAAAGGGGATCGACCCCGGCCAGTCGGGGCCTCTGGTACAAATCGTTCTGCCGCTCGCCTAAATCGCCCTGAATCCGAATCGCGGCTTATCCAGCTCCTTTTTGACTCGGGTGGAACATCCAGTTGACGGTGCGGTCGTCCGTCGAAAATGTCGCACGAACATAAATGACGCTGGCCGGACGCCCGGCGATGTCGGCCGGAATGGACCATGACAGTGTCTTGCCCGATCGCTCGCCAAGATCGTGCTGAATGCCGTCGTCGAATTGTTCGTTTGCGTCAAGACAGGTCACCCAGACCTGAGCCGACTTCAATGCCTGGCCCGAGAGTTCGAGCGAACTGAGTGACACTGGACGTTCAAACGCCAGTACAATGGTTGGAATTCCGAGTGGCATTGTAGGCCAGCGCGATTCGTTGACAGGGAATTTCATCGTCCAGGATCGGCGGCTTGCGTCGAATCGGGGAGCGTCTTCGGGTTCGAGATTTGGCAGCCAGTCGTTCAGCACCGGATCAGGTGTTCTTTTTGACGTTTCACCAGGTACCTGCGAAAAGTCCCGGTGTATGATTTCAGCAGCCTGTTCCGCGAGAAACCGGCACGATCTGGGGCCAGGATGCCCGTCGGCCGGATTGATGCCCCATTGGATGGCTTCACTCCCGGCCAAAGGCATTTCTCCAAACCGACGTACAAATTCGGGGACCGTGTCGTATGCGGCGATCCCGGCATCCTGCCAAACGGACATGATCGGATCGATACGCGGCTTGAAATACTCAGTCGAAGGGAAATTCGGCAACGTCATCATGAAGCCGGGAATCCCCGTTTCATCGAGGAACGATTTCACGTCACGTACTGTCTTTCGGTAAGCGGCCAGATTGTCCGAGTCGACCAGTTTAAGTTCCCAATCCGAGTATTCGTACCCGTATTCAGGGCCGGTAAACATTTTGGCGAGCTTGCTATTGCGCAGTGCATCGAATTTGGCGGTGACACGCGGCCAGATGCGGCGGGCCAGACCGCGAACACGGTCCAGCTTCGGTATCGACTGCTGCGACGTGCTGATTTGCCGCACCAGCCCTTCGTCTGCATCGTTACTGACATATCCCCAAATGATCAGATCAGGCTGACATTCCGGAACAAAATGCCTGGCCCACGTCAACTGGTCATGCGTCGACGCACCGGGTCGACCCAGTGAAACGACTTCGACCGATTCATTTTCTAACAGCAGCCCCAGCTGCCGCCACCACATATGGTTCAGAGTCAGATAGGGACTTCCCCAGACGAACGAATCACCCATCACAAGAATCCGTTTGGTTCCAGCCGATTTCCGGGCTCCGACGGGATGACCGACCCAGCTTCGAATTCCGGCCGGCACCGCCGATGGAAGAGGCTCGGGGAAGCCCTCTGTTCGGTCGGCCAACTGATGTTCGGCCACGACAACGGCGTTATGTCTGGCCCAACTGTCTCCTGATGTCAGACCTCGTCGTTCGAGAACCGGCAACACAACCAAGTCCATTGAAAACAGACCGGCAAGGACAACGGCGAGCGAGATCGCTGCACATTTGATGGCCGGTCGAGGGAACAGTTTCCACCATTGTCGGCGCGACAGCGATTTGTGATTCGAGACCATTCAGAAATGCCTCAAGTCGTTAGATACAATCCACTTCGCACGAATTGCGGATTGTTTCACCCGAGAAGTCGTGCCTCAACTTGTGAGACATTTTTCGAAACTGAATTATGTCGCAAAACATTTTAATTAAACAGGTTACAGCATAAATTTCAGAGCCTCGACTTCGGCTGGTCGCTCATTTCCCACAGCGTTTGGCACACCACGTTACCTGTGCGGAATATTCGTCAACGACCCGTCAAAGCACTGGAAAATACTCGAAAGAACTCGCGGAACGGTTGCAATACTGAACGCTGAACACTGTAATCTATGGCAGAGAGTTCGGCCACTGGGGGTCGAGTCGCCGCAATGGTCAGCGGCAGTCACAAAATTGTCGTCTCCACCTTCGTCGAATGAATTGACGCAAGGATCTGGAATTCACGGTTGGAAAGCTCAATGCGTAAGACTCCGTTGATTTGTTCGTTGCTGATGGCCTTTGGCGTGTCAGCGCTTGTTGTCGGTTGTGAACCCTCTAAAACACCTTCGTCCACCTCGCCGAGTGCATCGGGTGGCGCCGGTAAGGGTTCAACGACTGGCAAAGGGGCCGAGGTTCCTGGCTCGCCTTCGGGCGGCAGCGCTGAAAAGCCTAAGAAGTAGTCCGGTTTTGGTTCTGCCAGCCCGATCGAAATGAAAAAACGAAAAGAGCCAGACATTGATGTCTGGCTCTTTTCGTTTTTTATCGCTTGCGAAGCAATGTCGGAACCGAGGTTGGAGAGGTCTCGGAACCTGCAACCGGGGACCGACTGTTATTTCGCGGCGTCTTCCGTTTTTCTCTGATTTTCGCGTTGAATTGCTTCGTAAACTTCCTGTCGGTGGACGGGAATTTCCGTCGGGGCTTCAATTCCAAGCCGGACCTTGTCGCCACGAATGTCGACGACGGTAATTTTAATATTGTCACCGATGAAAATGCTTTCATCGCGTTGTCGTGAAAGAACGAGCATGTGCGTTTCTCCTTAGCGGGCATTCGTTGCGTCGTTCTCACGCCACGAACGATTCTCCAGGTTGCAGTCTCTCCGGTTTCCTGACACTTCGCATAGTTGTCTGAAGTCGTTGTTCCCGTGAGAAATCAATCGTCACAGGGACGCAACAGAACTTCTCATCGTCATCTTGTCGCGCAGGGGGAGAACTCGACAGAGCGAAATTCGCAGGATGTGCGAATTGTTTCGCAGCGTTCGCGACGGGTAGCGAATAGTCCGAAAACTGTTGAAGTTCCGTCGATGACTGCTGTAGCGGTCGCAACACCGAATGTCTGACAAAGGCAGGACAATCATTCGAACCGTCAGGGTCGAATTTTGTGAGCAGTGTTGCTGCCGGGACGGACTCGATTGACTGCATATTACACACCGATCGGTGAGACGGAGGTGAATCGATGCCTGCATCATACTCTGGAGTATTTGATGGCGAGCGAAATTGATGACTTTGATCGTGAGTTGATCAATGGCGATGGGGGAGTTTTTTGAAGACAGCCTGAAGGGTGAATTCCAACTGTCGAGGGGTTTGGGCGTTTCCGGACTGCCTTCGGGGTCTAACGCAATTGCATCTGCTTATTGGATCGGTCATGATGATGGTCCTCGACCGGGCTGATTTCAATGCTGGCCTGCTCGCCCCGCCGATTGACAGGAGTCCCACCAATGCTGCTCCGATGCTTATCGCGTTCGAAATTGCGTTCACCCATGACGAATCTTTCGGCCAGGGTTGTTCCTGTGCGGTGGTGGGGTGCGTTTCCGAATGCGATCTGCAGACCAGTATTCCGAGACTTTTTCGCGATGCCGCTGCTTTCGATCTCGCTGTTCGTCTTCAACTCGAGTGCAGAATCGATTGCTGCTGATGCGATTGTTATCTCGCCTGCAGACGTGTCGCTGAAAGGGAATTTCGCTCAAACGCAACTTGTTGTTGCCGCCGCGCCCTTGGGCGAGAGTGGAACGGCTTCGGCGGACGACCTGACTGATCGGGCCAAATTTACATCTGCCAATGAACAGATCGCGACGGTCACCTCGACCGGTCGAGTTCTTCCGCGTAGCGATGGCTCGACGGACATCGTGATCAGCGTCAACGAGACATCAAGGTCCGTCAAAGTGACTGTCACCGGAATGGTTGCGGAACCGCCTGTCGATTACCTGGACCAGGTCCGACCGGTGCTTTACAAGGCAGGTTGTTCAATGGGTGCGTGCCATGCTGCCCAGCATGGGCAAGGGGGCTTCAAACTGTCCGTATTCGGGTTCGACCCGGCTGCCGACCGAATGGCGATTGTCCGCGACGGACAGGGTCGACGTATCAATCCGCTCGACCCCGAAGCGAGCCTGTTTCTGCGCAAACCGACGATGCAGATGCCGCACGGCGGCGGACGGCGACTGGAGCCAGGTTCTCGAGACTATGAATTGCTTTTGGCCTGGATTCGTGGCGGGGCACCGGCTCCTGCAACCGAACATCCGATCGCCAGGCTCGTTGTCACGCCGAATCAACGACTGGGCCAGCCAGGTCTGCGGCAACAATTGCGTGTTGACGCGGTCTATGCCGACGGCAGTACGCGCGATGTCACCGCCTGGGCGAAATTCGATTCGATGGACGAAGGACTGGTTAGTGTTACTCGCGACGGCTTCTGTACCGTATCCGGTCGTGGGCAGGCTCCGGTGATGGTTCGGTTTGAAGGTCATGCCGACGTTGCGATGTTCGTGATTCCCTACGGAGCCCCCGCACGGCTCGAAGGCTGGGTCAACCAGAACGCGATCGACGAATTGGCAGCGAACAAATTTCGCGAACTCGGCATCGACCCGTCACCCCTATGCGACGATACCACGTTTCTGCGCCGGATTTTTCTCGATGCAACCGGAACCCTGCCCGCCCGCGACGAAGTCGACGAGTTCCTGGCAAACATATCAGGTCATCCGTCAAAGACCGACGTACGTGCCGTCTGGATCGATCGGGTTCTGGGACTGACCGAATCACCAAAAAAGGGACTCTATAACGAACGCTATGCTGCCTACTGGACGCTTCGGTGGTCGGACCTGATTCGCAACAACAGTCGCGACTTGCAGGAAACCGGAATGTGGGCCTTGCATAACTGGATCAAAGGATCGTTCCGCGACAATTTGCCGTTCGACAAGTTCGTATCGCTTCTGGTCCAGGGAAAAGGATCGAGCTTTTCCAATGGGCCCGCCAATTATTTCATCGTGAATAATACGCCGCAGATCCTGGCCGAATCGACATCCCAGTTGTTTCTGGGGACGCGGTTGACCTGCGCGCAATGTCATCACCATCCATACGAGAAATACAGTCAGGACGACTACTACGGGTTCGCCGCGTTCTTTGCCAGAACAGGATTGAAATCGAGTCAGGAATTCGGCCTGTTCGGTGGCGAACGGGTCGTCATCATCCGGACGGGTGGCGAAGTCTATCAGCCACGATCAGGAAAACTGATGGCCCCCAAGCCACTTGATGCTGATCCGGTAGACCATCCGCTCGACCGCCGGATGGCTCTTGCCGAATGGATGACGTCGCCGGCAAATCCGGCGTTCGCTCGCGCTACGGTCAACCGCTATGTCGGCAATTTGCTTGGGCGAGGTCTGGTCGAACCGGTCGACGATATGCGAGCGACCAATCCGCCAACAAATCCTGCGATGCTGCAAATGTTATCAGATGTATTGATCAGGAGCGGCTTCGACCTGAAACAGCTGATCCGGACAATTATGATGTCGCGCCTGTATCAGCTCGACTCGCAGCCAACTCCGCAAAATGTATCGGACTCAAGGTTTTACAGTCACTTCGAAGTGAAACGGCTGACGGCCGAACCGCTGCTCGATGCCATCGATTTTGCGGCGGGAACGCAGACAAAGTTCAATAACCTGCCGCTGGGGACTCGAGCGATCGAAATCCCCGATGCAGAATATCCCGATTATTTTCTGAACACGTTCGCCAAGCCACGCAGGACAAGCGTGTGCGAATGCGAACGGTCTCCCGATGCGAATCTCGCCCAGGCGTTGCATACCCTGAACGGCGACATCCTGGCCACGAAGATCTCGACAAACACAGGCCGCGTTGAAAAGCTTTTGGCCGAAAACAAGCCACATGCAGAGATCGTCACCGACATCTACTATGCCACTCTTTGTCGAGCCCCTTCGCCCGCAGAAACCAGCGCCTCTGAACGATTGCTGACAGAGTACACGTCGCCGAAAGAATGCTACGAAGACCTGTTGTGGGCACTGATTAATTCCAAAGATTTTCTGTTCGTCCGATGAAGTCGCAGAATTTGCCAGCGAGCAGGCGACCGATCCTTGCAGAGTTCCCGAAATTCAAGCATCCTCATCTGCTTCACAGAAGCTGAGTTCACGGCGACCGGCAGTGGAGATTTTACCGGCTGAAAAACCGGGACAGGCATCAGGAAGACCCCCGGCGTGTTGGGGTCCCCTTTTTTCAGCAACTGTTTCTGCCGGTCGTCCTGCAGAGGAAGCGTATCGACACTTATGGCATCACGGCCTCAATTCACGGACCAGCAGGCGGCAGCGATTCTGACGCAGGGGATCTCGATTGCGCTCTCCGCAGGAGCCGGTTGCGGAAAGACGTTCGTTCTGACGCACCGCTTTCTGACGGGACTTGAAACGAATGAGGCGGGCGGGCCCGAAACGGACTTGCATCAACTTGTTGCGATCACGTTCACAGAACGGGCGGCTCGCGAAATGCGTGACCGGATTCGGGCAGCATGTCACGAGCGGTTGCAAAACTGCCAGGCCGACGATGTCGAACACTGGCTGGGGATTCTTCGCGGTCTCGATGCGGCCCGAATCAGTACGATCCATTCGTTTTGCACGAGTCTGCTAAGATCACAAGCGGTCGAAGCGGGGCTCGACCCTGGGTTTGCCGTGCTCGAACCGGCACTGGCTGACACACTGCTGCGACATGTGGCGCGGGATACTTTGCACGAACTGATCGAAACTGGCGACGACGATGCGATTCAATTCGTTGTCACGTTTGGACTCGAACGCGCTCGCGAGTTACTGCGGAAACTGACCGCCCAGCGATTTCAGATGGACTTTTCGGCATTCGCTGACG
>JANXOO010000036.1 GCA_025353525.1 Schlesneria sp.
GCAACGACCTGGCCAAGGAGCTTTTGTCGCCCTCGCAAGTGAACCCGATCATCGACCAATCCAACACTCAAAATGAAAAGCGATGATCCAAAAAGACCGACAAAAAAAGCTTGATTCGCCCCGTCAAACAGCGCTCGATCAATGACATACGCCACGGCAACTCCGATCAACGTGGCGACAAACACAGCGAGTCCACCACCCAATGCGATCGGTTCTTTATGGAGTTTTCGACGGCCGTCAGGGCTGTCGACCAAGCCGGTCTTTTTTGCAAACGAACGCACCAATGGGGTCAAGGCCGCACCTGCGAGGCAGGACGAAGCAGTGATGGCAATGAATTCGATCATAAGCGAAGACCAATCCGTTGTGCGAGTCGTTTGAAATTCCCGCTGCTTTACACTGGAACCTTCCGCAACAGCTCATTGAATGTCAGATCAAGAATACTATTGGGGAATTGTTAAGATTTCGAGCAACGAAATGCACATTTTCTGTGAAGATCGCTCAATTTATTCATTCATTCAATCACTTGCCAGACAACGGAAAATCTCGATGAACCGTGATGCCAAATGTTGACATTGGTGCAGGCGATGTATCTTTTTCACCACGTTCTTTCCTCTCCTGGCTACCTGGATTTTCGCTTTCCCGCAGGGGAATTTGAATTTCTTCGCTCTGTCGGGATTAATTCACGCAAGTTGCGTACCAAGGCTTGATGCTGCCTTCGGCCTGGTTCCAACAATTCGCAGATCTCTGCCTCCTTAAGTGCCGGCAAAAGTTGATTTCGTTTGATGAGGATTTCGACCAATTCCAATCGCCACGCAACTTCAACCGATTTGGGAGCAATCGCGAGAGCTCGCCGGTATGACGCAACCGCCTCGTCCGACGCGTCCAGTAACCGTTTGGCTCGCCCCATATTGTGCAACCTCTCGGCCTCGGATTGTCCACCATCTGTTTCGGTGTCTGCTGATTTTGAGAGCAAATCGATGGCGCGGTCTGCGAGCAGGAACCGTTCGGCGGACCTGGCTTCTTCGGAGTAATTCTGACCGAGCTCAATGATCAATTCAGGTGATGCAGGGATAACTTGATCGAGTTGTTCCTCGATGGTGAGCGTTTCTGACAATGACCGATTGATCGCAAGGAGATGTCGAGGGCTGAGTGACAACGATCTTCGCCAGCAAGAAAAGGAAAGCTCAGTCAATTCGGCGGCAAATGCCATGCTTCCAACTTCGTAATAAACATCCGGATCAACCGGTGCCAAAACGATTGCACGACGGAGGAATTCCTGACCCAACTGAGGCTCTTTTGGATCAATAAACGCGATCTTTGCCAAGGACCGATCGATATCAGGGATCATCGGACAAATTCCGCGAGCAATCGTCAGGTGTTCCCAGGCAGGTGCCAGAGTCGCCTGAATTTCGGGCGATTCGATTACGGCCCTGATTCGTTCATTTTGACCAGTCTTTTTCCAGTGCTGGATAAGTTCATACGCAGCAATCGGACTTGTCATCTGCCAAACGACCGCCTTGGCGTCTTTTGGCAGATCGTTATCGGATTTCTGGAATTCCTGCAAACGAAATTTGTAAATCCAGAGTTCTGCAAGCGTTTGATGAGCCTCGGCGTCATCGTAACGGGCCTCAATTGCAACAGTTAATCGTTGGATTATCCGATCCAGAGCGTCATTGTGGAGCGAATCCGGTGAATCCAGTTTTGGAATATCTCGGACTACGGCATCAATTGCGGCAGCCGCCTCAACCTCTCGCAGATGGATAACTCCGTAAAACAGCAATACTCCGCCAAAGATCGGAACTAGGATCGAAGGGCGCAATCGAGGAAACGCGATTCCCAATCGAAACAATCCGTGTCGTTCCGGTTCGATCAAGTATGCGGCTCGACCGGTCACAGCACCAATGATAGCAACCAGCGCCAGGAAATTGGCAGGCATCGTCGGCCCAAAGTCAAAAAAACCGCTAACACACTGGCTGGCCAACGCAAACATTCCAACGTGGCCAACCGGGTCGTTGAATTCGATTTGCGTTTGGCCAAGGCAAGCCCAGATGGCAATTGCAATCAGGAAAATTGAAAGAATCACAGCAGAGAACCCGCACGCTCCCCCCTCAACGAGCCATTCGAGAAATTGGTTGTCGGCGTTGTAAAACCGGTGAGATGTTTGGTGCGTTTGGTATGGCAAATAGCCAAATCGATAGGTCCCGATTCCGGTGCCCGTTTGCGGGAAGTCCTGGACAACCTTGAAGGCGTCGCGCCAATGAATCCATCGCCCTTCAGCAAAGATTGCATCAACCGTCACCGATTGAGCCCATCGTTTGGAAACACGGTCTCCCTGTCCGGTCCACACAATAAATGCGGCACAGAGAATTACGATTCCAACGATGAACGCGAAAATTGACAGACCTCTCAATCTGGCTATCAGTGGGCAAACCACCGCCATCGAGACTGCAAGAGCGAGCAAACCTCCTCTCGAACACGTCATTACCACTCCTGACGTCGTCAGGACCAGAGCGCACCCAATTGCCAGATCTTCGATCGTCGAGTCCGTAATTGAACGAAGGAAATCTTGAACCATGTTCCTGCGGACCCGAGTCGATCGCGTGGAAATTCCGTTATGAAAACCATCTGAATCGAAGGCTACTGGCGGTTTTGAGAACCTCCTGATAGCCAGCCCTAAAGCGCCTGCCACGCAAAGGCAAAGAAATCCGGCGGCATTGTTTCTGTTCACGAACGATGCGAAAGGTTGCCCCCCGTGCCGCATCGGAAACACCCAAAACATTTTGCCGTTCCAGCTCAATTGCTGCGTGATTCCAAAAAGGGCCAATGCAGATCCGTTTGCTGCCAAAGAACCCCATAGCCAAAACTGGGCTTCGACGGTTACAAACAATTGAGTTGCCAGAAACAATGCAATAATCGCAAAAATCAACCTCGCCATTTCCAGACGTGTTGCTGCGGGAAATATCGTACCACGCGATTGCATCGACTTTATCAGGAAATTCTTATCAGCCTCAATCCGCTGATTTTCATCTGAGCCGACATTAATCAGACCGTGACTCGGTCCGACAGTATGAACTTCGGGCAATGGGGCGAGTTGATTGTAGCAAAGAAACAGGCAGCTCGAAATTGGCAATAGCACTAGCGGTAGTCGACTGGTTCTTAGCCTTTCGGTGACTGATTCTAGCGCTGCCGCGAATATCCATACAGCAAGCGATCCGAGAATTCCGCAATAGAGAAAATACTGGCTGTCGGCCCACACGCCTGCGAACAGCCAAGGTGCAACACAAATTGGGACCAGGTAAATCACCCTGGCGACAAATAAAAGGCCAAACACGACCTTCGAGCAACAAGTGCTACCACCTGGCGAATAAGAAGTTCTCGTCGGATTCGTTTTTGGCGAAAACATGAGGGGAAATGTATCGCGTGATCCGCGTTGTTGAGGTCGGAATAATCGCCTGAGGGGACTGTAAAAAAAAGATGGTCCAGCTTCGCATGAAGCTGGACCATCAAATGATCCGTGACTTTATTTATTAGGGCTGGCAGGATTATTGTTTCTGTTGTTGTTGGCAATGGCGGCTGCAATTCCAGCAGCAGCTCCGATGGCAGCCAA
>JANXOO010000470.1 GCA_025353525.1 Schlesneria sp.
GTCGCCTTGTTCGGTTCGACAACCAGTTTCATCTGACAAAAGTCATTGAAACTGAGAGGAGGATCCAATGTGGCACTCTTCCAACTGGAGGTCAGGTTGCCCAGTTCAACAACCGTCTTCGTGTGCTGCGGGCCAACCCAATGCCCATGATACATTAACCGTGTCTCGCGCCAGCCGTAAGTCGCAAGATCCGCTTCGACCTGAAATGTTCCCGTCAGCGGTGATTGAAAATAGAGATAATTATGGCTGTCGCCCGCGATGTGTTTGACTTCCCCATCGAGAAACTGCCATCGGGGAACGACCCCGCGTGCGTGTGCGTCGGCCCAATCCATGACGGCTGGCGACCACTGACCACGCGGCGACGAAACTCCGGCAAGTGGCAGAGTTCCCGATTCAATCAGCGTTCTGCAATGGTCGCGCAACGCGGTGACGCGACCTTCCCACGCCGAACCTAGTCCCACTTTGTGGTTGTGATCGACGACCTGAGCCAACAATGGCAATGTGGCGACCCGAAGTTCGGCGTAACGCATCGCGTCGACCCCGACGACCATTTCCTGCCAGCGGTCGTTTATTGGTGCGCCTTCGGGAATTGCCCTGCACAACGACAGCAATCGGTTGATTTCAGCGTTCGCAATGTCGAAGTTCCCTCTTGCCGACTCGAGCATGATCTGAATCGCCAGCTTCGAACGCATGGCAAGTTGAGAATCCGCAGGAGCCTTCATGACCAACGTTGCCAAATCGTCCAGGCGATTCAGTTTCTTAGCCACGTCGATCAGGTCGAGTGCCGGAGCAATCAGGTCTCCACCCAATTTTTGCCGCCGCATCGTGGCAACGGTCGAAGCCTCGTCGGCATCAATCCGCGAGGCTCCGAAGGCTTCAGTCCGAGGGATTTCGCTGAACGATGTGAAGTCGCCGTAAAGCCGAAACTCGCCGTGATCGTCGCCTGGCAACACCCAGTTTTTTAACGCGTCAAATTGCGCCTCGGCAGGCAACGCTCTGGTACTCGTCAAAAACACGACCAAACCGTCAGCGTGATATTTTTCTTCAGTGACATGGCCGTATTCACGTCGTTCAGAGATCGACTGAGGTCGATCCGTAGCCAACAGGTCTGCGAGAATCTCCGGAGCTAGTGACTTTGGCCAGTTTCCAATCAAATTGACGCGACGCAATTTGACCGAGGTTGCGCTCTTGTCGTGATAGAAGCCGAACTGGCGGCTGTTGCCAGGTTCGATCGTTCGTAAACAAATAACCGAACCGTTGAGCGAGATCGCTGCGACGTTGTCGACAAGGGTCACTTCCACTGCGTTCCAGTCACCCTCTTTCAACACGATATTGCCACGGCGAATCGACTTGTCAATCGCGACATTGTCAGAAGAAAGACCGACATTCGCGTCGTCTTGCGGTGTACTGTCGGTCATCCAGTGCAGTTTGACACCGTCAGCGTCGATCAAAAATGCAAGCCGGTCAAGTGCAGGGGCGACGTGAACTCCGCCTTGACCTGATTCGTACCAGAATTCGTAATTCACTTTTTCACCGTTCAACAGCGGACGGTCGAAAAACAGGCGACTCTGCTGGACGCTGTTTTTGCCCAGACTCGACGCCGGTCGAAGCCGACCATGAATCGTTCCGTCAACGCCCCACCAGTCAAAGTCGCGATTAACGGTCTGGTTCGCCGTCGGTTGGTCGGGATCGGCAACGGCCTGTCGTGAGGGATCCCGGTTCGGTCGCGTTTCATTGTAGAAGTCGCTCACCCAACCGAGCAGCGAATCGTCTTTGACGAGTGCCACCTGTTCCGGAATCTCGGGGTTTCCGGAAATCAGTACGTTGCGGAACGCCGATCGCCAGGTGGCGTTCGCATGTCCGAAAAACCATGGCGAAGCCGTCACATTGGGCTCTTCATGGATCAGCGTTTCGTTCACAAAATAGCGAACTTTGTCCTTCCGCACCTCCAGGCGAATCTGATTAAAATGCTCATTCAATTCCGGCGGATCCGGCTTGTGGACTGTGTCGCTGCGATTGCCCAGCGATTCGAGGTTGGTATCGCTGCCGAAATTAATTCCGTTGTAAATGACGCCGCCATAGCCGACGGCAAACTCGGCGTAGCCGCCCGCCCATGTTTCAAGCCGGATGTCGAATTCACCCGTCAGCGGATAGTTCAGGTAAAGCTGACTTCTTTCAGGTCCGCCGATATGGCTGACAATCCCTTCGTGCGTAAACCACAACGGTTGCGCGGAAGCAGCCGCACCGCTCTGGAAGGGGGCGTAACCGCCAGCAGTCCAGTGTGCCATGCCGACGTTGCCCCATTCCCGATTCGGTCGATCTGGCACTGATTCCAGTCTCGGTGAATAGTTCACCCGTTGTCCTGCCGCGATCATCGTTCGATCATGAACTCGTTTCGCATGTTCGACAAGTTGCCCCGCCAGGTCACTGCCCGCTGGACGAAGGCTTTTGTCTGCAATGGCTGCTCGCGCGAGGATCAGGTCGGTCATCTGAACCTGATAGTTATTCTGATCGTTCGCGGACGCTTTGCGTTCCATCGTAAACTGTTGCAGTGCGGCATTGACGGCGTTGCCCTCTCCACGTGCGATTCGCGTTAACAGCAACAGAAACTTTGAATTCTCGACATTTCGATCCGCAAACGGGAGCAATTCGGCTTGCAGTTCGTCGAGTCGCTTCGTTTCGGCTGCAGCAGAAATCAGCAGGTCGGCAGTGCTCGTCAAGGTGGACTCATTGGGTAGCCGGGGAGTCAATCCACGCAACGAATCGAACAGGACCGGTGCGCGATCGCCCGGAATCATTTCTCCGATCAGCCGAACCGATTGTCGATCGGCAGTCGGAAACGACCAGGTCTTGAGCAGTTCAAATCGCTCGGAAGCAGGAAGCGAAATCAATCCGGAAAGGACCGCCCCCGTTGCCTGTCCGGAATCTATGCGACCGTAATTCCTCGTTAGCGGTATGTCGGCATATCGACCAAGGCAATCGAGAGACTCGGCACGAAGGCCGGCTCGGGCATATTCTGCGGCCACTTTCATCATCTCGTTCTTCCGCTGGTGCAGGCCGTAATCGCCGCCATATCGGGAATACATCGGGATCAGAGAATTCAAATAGTCTTCCAGATGCCTTTTGCCCGCGTCGACATTCTTAGCCTTGAACTGGGCACGAGCAATTGCGAAGCGAAGCCATCGCATCGGCTCTTCCTGTACATTCCCGCGTTGCACTCCCTGGAGAGCATTCGCAGCCATGTGGCCGACGGCACGTTCGAGCAACCCGGTTGCAGCAGTTGTCAATTCAGGCACTTCCATGGCAGGGATTGCCACGTGACAAGCCAATTCGCTCGAATTCTGCAACCCGTCCAATTGCAACCGCTTTTCGAGAATCCCGATCTGGCCGTTCGTCAGAGTCTGGTCCTGCATTGCCAATCCCAATTGAGCCAGAAGCACCTGCGCCGACAGCTCGCCGAGCGGCTGCTTCAGTCGGGGTTCAATCAGTTGCCGAACTTCGTCGACCTTGTTCGCCTTGACGGCAGCCTTCGCGAGAAGCAATCCGACACTCTGCGGCGTCTGATTCGGACTCACGTTCAGCGGTCGCGCGTAGAGAAAGACCTCGAATGGACGAGCCGTTGGAAGGACGGCATTTTTCAGGATTTCGTAGATGACATCTTCACTGACACCCTTTCGACGCCACAATTGTTCGATCGCCGTCAGCCGTTCTTCAACCTTTTGTGCGAGCTGTGATTGATCGCCTTCCTGCTGATTTCGTGGCGAAGGATTGGCCTGCCCGAAATCTGCCGCTTGCATCGATTCAATCGGAGGTCCAGGTTGCAGAACCAGTATCATCGCTTTGGTCGAAAGATCATTCAGACCGTTTTCTGCGGCCAGCATTGCAATCTGCGATGCCTGTTCGAACTGCGCGAGCGTCACCACATTTCGAGCGGAGCCAGCCGCCGCTTTGGCCGGGCGACGGGGAGCAAACAAATTCAGTTGACCCGCTATGCCGGGGGCCAGCATCATTTCCCATCGCGACAAAAACCGTGGCTGGATCGTTGGACGCCGTGCGACATTATCGGGAATTGCAACAACGACGTCGCTTGCTGCGCGGGCGGCTTCTCCCATTACTGGCGAACGGGAAACGCCACTCTTCTGAGTCGTTTCTGATTTGAGATTGCTCTGCGAGGCAAGAAGCGTATCACGCGTCCGCG
>JANXOO010000075.1 GCA_025353525.1 Schlesneria sp.
TCGGGTTCGCGTTTCTTTGATTCGGAAACGCCATTGCTTTTTTAACGTCGCCGGCTCGGCAACAGTCATGCGGGCTTGCGCTACGGCATACCTGTCGACGGAGCGACAGGGCTACTTTCTTTGATCGCCGATTGCGGGCCAATCGCGGGTTGGTTGACGTTCCGGTAAAAGGTTACTCAGGCAGTCAATCGTCTCCGTGAGTTCACCTATCTTCTAAGGTAACCTTTTGGAATCGCTGCCGGTGTCGTGACGGCGTGCCAATATGGATACCGACGAGCATATGAGGTTTTTCCTGCCTGGATGAATACTGGCGTGGCATCCTTCAGTTCGAGAGGATTTTCTTCGAGATCACTTGGTCCTGTTCAATGCTGGACCAGTTCCGAGGATGTCTACATCGGCCATCTTGTCCGGGCGGTGCGGAACACGCATTATGGGTTTGCGGACCTATACGACCGGCCATTCGCGGTCCTCAGTTCCAGTAGCGTCGTGGTTAGTGATGAACTTTCAGCGATACTACCATTTCTTGCATTCGCAATGCTTGATGATCCTGATGCTGCGCTCTCACATTCTTGGCAGATCAAGGTTTCTTCTTCGCGATTTTAGAAATGCGCCATTAGAATGCCATTCAGCAGACGTGACCGGTCATCGCGTCATGTCGCGTGCCCGGATAATCGCAAGTCCACCAAAACGAGAGTTCGCGCAATGGCGAAAGTCTTAATCCCAACGGCGCGACTGGAACTCGTGCTCCAGACGCCGAACGAGGTGCTCACCTGGGTCGCGTCGCTCCCCCCGGCCGACCGGGCAGAAGTGTCTCCTGAGTGGATCGCGCGGGTGCGGTTAACCCCGGACGGCGACCCCTGGGCGCTCAGTTATACGGTCGTGGACCGGGCGACCGGAGCGGCGGTTGGCGGGTGTGCATTTAAAGGGCCGCCGAATGCCGCCGGGATGGTTGAGCTTGCGTACGGCATCGACCCTCCCCATCGCGGCCGCGGGCTTGCTACCGAAGTTGCCGGGGCGCTCACCGAGTTCGCATTCGCTGACAGTCGGGTGAGGATCGTCAGAGGCCACACCAAACCAGAAAATACCGCGTCAGCGCGGATCCTGGAGAAATGTGGTTTCCACAAGGTCGGCGAGGTCATCGACCCCGAGGACGCGCTCGTAGTTCGATGGGAACGAGGGCCTACTGAACGTGTCGCTTCCCCCGATGTGAGCCCAAGTGTTGCTCACGAGTAGTGCGAAACGCCCTCAAGTCAGCGCTCGACCACTTCGAGATCAGAATCAGTTCAAATGCTTTAAAGTTGTCCTCCTTTTCAAAGATCGACACCAGAGAATTTGCCCGAACATTTATCCAGCCAAACCTGATCGCAAGTCCGGCACTTGCCGACTCGAAAACATCCGATACGGAATAGACCACAATGCGACAAGACTCGTCACTGCCTCCTCCGATTTCGCCGTCGAAGCGATTCGACAGAACCAGGTTGGTCGTTTTTCTTGTGGTCCTGGCGATCACAACAATCGGCGTTTTTCAATTGAGAGCCAGTTTGTCGCTGGAAGAACTGGCTCGGCAGGAAACGCAACTGCGTGAGTTCCAGGACCGGCATCCGGTTCTCGTTTACGGGGCTGCGGCGCTGGTTTATGTGGTTGTGACGGGACTGTCGTTGCCGGGTGCGACGATCCTCAGCTTGCTGTACGGTTGGTACTTCGGATTTTTCCGGAGTCTGATTTTGGTAAGTTTCTCGTCGACAGCGGGCGCCACACTCGCGTTTCTTTTGAGCCGACATCTGTTTCGCGATGCGATTCAACGACGGTTCGGCGATCGACTTGATTCGTTCAATCGGTCGTTCGAGCAGGACGGTGCGTATTTTCTTTTCAGCCTCAGACTGATTCCGGCGATCCCCTTCTTCGTTATCAATCCAATGATGGGACTGACACCGATCAGGGTGAGCACGTTCTGGTGGGTGAGTCAGGCGGGAATGTTGCCCGGCACAATCGTTTATCTCTACGCGGGTTCAAGAGTTCCCGGCCTGGGAGTCCTCGCTGATCGCGGCCTGAAGGCGGTTTTTACACCCGGCCAATTGACGCAGATTGCCATCGCATTCGTGATCCTGGGCCTGTTTCCGCTCGCCATCCGGGGGGTGATGAAATGGGTCACTCCTGCGAAGACTCAACACTCGCAGCCATGATTCGGGACAGTCCAAACGGGTGGATTCCTGATTTATCGGAATTTCACCGACAAAATCGGACTGCAGTTGTTTGCGCTTCCAAATGTCCAGCAGGGCTTTGTAAACGCGTTTGACGCACTCCACCCTTGTGTCCGGCCCAACTACGCGGGGTCAGTGGAGAGCAGGGTCGGGTTGGGGCGATCGGTTGAGAGTGGGTGGGTCGTTTGGCATTGCCGTCGGGAAAACTTCGAGACGGTGCGCCAGCGTTCGAATCCGGAACGAATTGCACACTGGCTCGAGTCTCATAATTCGGTTGAAAGGTTGCCGGAAACCTGGAAACAAATGTTCGAGCGATTGACGCCTCGGTCGCAGCAGAATCTTGCCCTTGAGTCCCGGAAAACGCTTGCTGGATATGGTATCTTGCGATAGCAGTTTGCGGATTCACAATGCAAACGAGGGCGCGGTCGTGACCACGCTGCCAGTCGAGACGCCTGTAACGAGTCCTGAAACGGCTGGCGGGCTAATGATTTATTCTTTCGAGTCGTTTTTCGAGTTTGACTTTGCTTCTCAAATCGGTTGTCATTGATGGATGGTTTTCAGTAACTGCCCGCCGGACTTCCCGCCGCTGTTCCTCGATCTGCCATTCTCCCTTGAGGATGTTCTCGTATGTCGAATCGATACCTGGTTTTTTTGACGCTTGTGACGCTGTCGACGCTTCAGTCGATCGCGGTTGCGGATGATCGCAAGATTGAATTCAATCGCGATGTCCGACCGATTCTGTCAAACAATTGTTACCTCTGTCACGGCCCCGACAAGAACCAGTTGCAGGCGGGATTGCGCCTCGATCGACGCGAGGTCGCGATTACGAAACTCGAGTCCGGGCAGGTCGCGATCGTTCCCCATGATATCGCCGCCAGTTCGCTGATCGCCCGCATCACTTCGACCGATCCGAATCAAAAAATGCCGCCACACGATAGCGGCAAAAGTATCACGCCGGCCGAGATTGAAATCCTCAAACACTGGGTCGCACAGGGTGCCGAATATCAGGGGCACTGGTCGTTTATCCCGGCGGTGCGTCGCGAGCCCCCTTCCACAAGATTTACCAGCCATATCCGCAACGATATCGACCGGTTCATTCTGAACCGGCTGGAAAATGAGGGGCTCGAACCCGCTCCGGAAGCCGACAGAATCTCGCTGATTCGCCGGGCCACGATCGATCTGACCGGACTTCCGCCGACCCCCTCCGAAGTCGATGCCTTCCTGGCCGACACGTCACCGAACGCCTACGAAGTGGTTGTTGACCGGTTGTTAAAGTCGCCGCGCTACGGTGAGCACCAGGGCCGGATATGGCTCGATGCCGCCCGATATGGGGACACGCACGGCTTGCATCTGGACAACGAACGGTCGATGTGGCCATTTCGCGAATATGTGATCGGTGCGTTTGACAAAAACCTGCCGTTCGACCGGTTCACGATCGAACAACTCGGTGGCGACCTGTTGCCCGATGCGACCGTCGAACAACGAGTCGCGTCCGGCTTCAATCGCTGCAATGTCACAACGAGCGAAGGGGGATCGATCGACGATGAAGTTCTGGTCCGGTATGCCGTTGATCGTACTGAAGCACTCTCGACGGTATTTCTGGGACTGACGCTTCAGTGCGCCGTCTGTCACAGCCACAAATTCGATCCTGTCTCACAGAAAGAATTCTATTCACTGTATTCCTATTTCTATTCTATGGCCGACGCGGCCATGGACGGAAACGCATTGTTGCCACCTCCGATTCTGAAGTTGCCGACCGACGAGCAAACGAAACGCCAGACTGACCTGAACGGACAAATCGCCGCGTTCG
>JANXOO010000473.1 GCA_025353525.1 Schlesneria sp.
GTGAGGTCGAAGCCCGGGTGAAACCGCCCGATGAAGGAGCGAGAAGGGATCAAAATCGTGGACTGTGAAAGAATTCATATTTTTTTCACAAGTCAATAAATCGATGTTCGGCTTCGACTTAGGAGGGTTGCAGGGGTCGTATCGAGATCAATCCTGGAATGGAGTGTTGACTTTTTGATCCACTATTTTTATTGTGGCGGTGCGGCGATCATTACCAAATGTAGCGTCGAATTCACCTCAGAACCGCTACCTATTGTGTCGATATGGTGTTGTCGCCCGTAGTCCCGTTCTCTCTTTTCGATCGATCTGAACGTCTGTTCCCGTACGCCTTCTGCCGGGCTGAGGCAGCTTTTTGTCGACCAGACGCCAGCGTAAAGGCTTTGTTTTTACGACCCGTTCGCCCTCTGCCAGGCTGTGGCAGTCTTTTATCTCTGGATATCTAGGAGCGTGCATGATGCACCAGTCCAATGGAATGACTTCTTCCGGTTCAACTGCGACCACTGCGACTGTTCCCATCAGTCCAGGTCTTTCTGGCCCCGGTCATACGAGTCCCAATCCTTCAGCTCCCGGTTCACCGGGTCGTGCGTTGCCCGAAATCCGTGCCATGTCCGTTTCACCCCGATTTTGTCCGCCGGATACCGACCCGTTTTCGACGGTCGAGTGGGATTACCGAACTGCCGCCATCAAAGATGAGAATGGCAAGGTCCTTTTCGAGCAGACCAATTGCGAAATCCCCTCGTCGTGGAGTCCTCTGGCGACGAATGTCGTTGTTTCGAAGTATTTTTACGGCGAACACGGAACGCCTGAGCGTGAAACCAGCGTCAAACAAGTTATCCAACGGGTTGCTCGCACGATTGCCGACTGGGGGATTGCCGGTGGCTATTTTGCCAGCCGCGAGGATGGAGAAAACTTTTACCGCGATCTCGCCTGGATGTGTCTGCACCAGTACGGTTCGTTCAATTCGCCAGTCTGGTTCAACGTCGGTCTGCATCAGCAGTACGGTGTGAAGGGGGCTCGCGGCAACTATCACTTCAATCCGGCCACGCAAGTCGTCGAGCGGCCAGCCACATCGTATGAAATTCCTCAAGCGTCGGCCTGTTTCATTCAGGCGGTCGACGACAATATGGAAGACATCATGCGTCTGGCAACCAGCGAGGCGATGCTATTCAAGTTCGGATCGGGGACCGGAACGGATCTTTCGACCATTCGAGGCTCGAAAGAAAAATTGTCGGGCGGCGGAACTCCGTCCGGCCCGCTGTCGTTCATGCGGGTTTACGACCAGATTGCCGCCGTCGTGAAATCGGGGGGAAAGACCCGCCGTGCTGCGAAAATGCAGTCACTGAAAGACTGGCACCCGGATATTCTCGATTTTATCCAGTGCAAAAACCGCGAAGAAAAGAAGGCTCGCGTTCTGATCGAAAGCGGTGAATACGATTCCAACTTCAATGGCGAAGCGTATTCGTCGATCATGTTCCAGAACGCGAATCTTTCGGTTCGGCTCAGTGACGAATTCATGCGGGCCGTCGAAGAAAACAAGCGATGGAAAACCCGCTGGGTGACCGATCCGTCGAAGTTCGGTCCCGAATACGATGCCAAATACCTGCTTCGCCAGATGGCCGAAGGGGCATGGGCGTGCGGCGATCCCGGCGTTCAATACGACACGACGATCAACAAGTGGCATACGTGCCCGAACTCGGGTCGCATCAATGCGTCGAATCCGTGCTCGGAATACATGTTCCTTGACGATACGGCGTGTAATTTGTCGAGTCTGAACTTGCGCAAGTTCCAGCGACCGGATGGCGTCTTCGATGTCGAACGATTCCGTGCGGCAGCGTCGGTCTACATTACGGCTCAGGAAATTCTGGTCGACAATGCCAGCTATCCGACTCCTTCGATCGCCAAAAACAGCCACCTGTTTCGACCGCTGGGGCTGGGGTATGCCAATCTGGGCAGCCTGCTGATGTCGATGGGGATTCCGTATGACAGCGATTCAGGCCGGGGAATCGCAGGGGCGCTGACCGCTTTGTTAACGGGGCAGGGGTACCTGACCTCCAGCCGCATTGCCGGATATCTTGGACCTTTCGCCGGATACAAGGAAAATGCGGAGCCGATGTTGCGCGTGATGCGGATGCATCGGGATGCCGTGGACCGGATCGATTCCAGTTGCCCGGATTACTTGCGCAATGCTGCAGGCAAGGTCTGGGACGAATGCGTCGATTCGGGACGACAATTCGGTTACCGCAACGCTCAGGCAACCGTGTTGGCTCCAACCGGAACGATTGCATTCATGATGGATTGCGATACCACCGGCATCGAACCGGATATTGCACTCGTCAAATACAAGCAATTGGCCGGGGGGGGGATGATGAAGATCGTCAACCGCACAGTTCCACTGTCGTTGAAGACGCTGGGCTACGATTCACCGGAGATCGAGCGGATCATCAAGCACATCGAAGACACGGAAACAATCGAGGGTGCCGTCGATCTGAAGCCCGAACACACCAACGTTTTCGACTGTGCGTTCAAAGCGAATAACGGTACCAGGACGATTCACTGGAAGGCTCACATCAAAATGATGGCCGCTGCCCAGCCTTTCCTTTCGGGTGCCATCTCGAAGACGGTCAATATGCCGTCGGACAGTACCGCAGACGATATTGAAAAGGCGTATTTTGAAGGCTGGCGTCTGGGTTTGAAGGCCCTCGCGATTTATCGCGACGGCTCGAAGCAAAGCCAGCCGCTGTCGACGACGAAGGAAGGGGATCGCAAGAAGGGTGGGGCGAACGGTGACCGACCGGCTCGACGACGTCTTCCTGCGACTCGCCATTCGCTGACGCACAAGTTTTCAGTCGGCGGACATGAAGGCTACATCACCGTGGGCCTGTTTGAAGACGGAACGCCCGGCGAACTGTTCATCAGCATGGCGAAGGAAGGGAGCACGATCGGGGGCTTGATGGATGTCATCGGGACCGAAACGTCCATGGGCCTGCAATATGGTGTTCC
>JANXOO010000080.1 GCA_025353525.1 Schlesneria sp.
CTCGTTTTCCGCGTTCGAAATCCCGACAATTTCGAAATTCGCCCCGCGATGTCTCAGACGGTAGTATAAATCGCCAATCCCGGCTGATCGCAATTCCGAATTAATGTTTGATTTGTATTGCCGAGAGGCTGCCTTGGGCAACGTTCTTGCGGGGTTGCGCTACGGCTATCCTGTCGCGGAACGACAGGGCTACATTTGGAGAAGTCGCAACCGGAGAGTTGTCACCGCTCAATTCCGGAAGTCGGTCACACCCCATGCGTCACTGGTTTCATTTGGAATTTTTCAAGGTCTGGTCGTCACGTCCGCCGGATTTGATGAGGTCGACAAGTTCGACCGTCGACAGCTTCGCGGCCGCATCCGTTCCCTCGAGAATTCCCGCGACCAGTCCACGCTTGTCGGCGTGCAGTTTGAGAATCTGCTCTTCGATCGTGTCTTTTGCGACCAGGCGATA
This sequence comes from Schlesneria sp., assembly GCA_025353525.1. GTDB lineage: Bacteria > Planctomycetota > Planctomycetia > Planctomycetales > Planctomycetaceae > Schlesneria. The sequence goes on from JANXOO010000080.1 coordinate 452, forward strand.
GACCGTCACCGGACGTGTCTGACCAATCCGGTGGGCCCGGTCGGTGGCCTGATCTTCCACGGCAGGGTTCCACCAGGGATCCAGGTGGACGACGTAGTCGGCACCGGTCAGATTCAGGCCCGTTCCCCCCGCTTTCAGCGAGATCAAAAACAGTTCTCCTTCGCCCCTTTGAAAGGCATCGACAGCAAGTTGCCGCTTGGCCACTGGCGTCGAACCGTCAAGGTACTGATAGCTGATCTTGCGTTCGTCCAGCGCGGCCCGGACCAGTGCCAGATGCTGAGTGAACTGACTGAAAACCAGAGCCCGATGACGGCCCTCGCGCAGTTCGTCGATCGTATCCAGAAAAAGGTCCAGTTTTGCCGACGACAGTTTCCAATTCTTGTCGACCAGCCGCGGGTGACAGGCAAGTTGCCTCAGTTTGGTCAGTGCCGCCAGGACCTGGAACCGCTGATCTTTTTCGTTCTCACCCATCAGATTGGACAGATTCGTCACCGCCCACAATCTCGCGTCTTCGTAAAGCTGGCGTTCCTCTTTCGAGAGTTCCGCCGTCAGTTGAATTTCTGTTCTCGCGGGTAGTTCTGTCAGAACCTGGCTTTTCGTGCGCCGCAAGATGAACGGGCGAATCACACGAGATAACGCCTGTTTCCGAGCACTATCTTTCCCTTTTTCAATCGGGTCGCTGAAGACTTCGCGGAACCGTTCCAAACTTCCAAACAGTCCGGGAGCCACCGCCCGAAACAGACTCCACAGCTCTCCCAGATGGTTTTCGACCGGAGTTCCCGTCAACGCCAGTCGCCAATCGGCATCAATTTCGCGAACGACCTGCGCCGTTTTCGTCTGGCTGTTTTTGACCGCCTGAGCTTCGTCGAGAACGAATGTTCCCCACTTGATCTTTGCCAGTTCCGACGAGTGTTGCTGCAGCAGGTAATAACTGGTAATCAACAGATCGCCGGGCTTTAACGACTTGAGGAAATCGGATCGATCCGTGTCGCGGTAGAGGATCGGATTCAGCGTCGGAGCGAACCGTTGGACTTCGCGCATCCAGTTGAATCCGACCGACACGGGGGCAACAATCAGTGTCGGGCCAATTTCGCGACGATCGAGCAAAACTGCGATGGCCTGAACGGTCTTCCCGAGTCCCATGTCGTCCGCCAGGCAACCACCTACCCCCCATTCGGCCAGCCGTCGCAGCCATTTGTAACCTTCGATTTGATAATCACGAAGTTCTGCGGTCAGTGTCGAGGGAACGACGGGATCGAGTTCCGTCGCCTTCTTCAGCCGATTCAGCGAATCACGCCATTTTTTCGATGCCTTCAGTGTCACTTCGCCTTCAAACAGGTCGGCGAGGACGGGTGCCGCCGTTGAATTGAATTCCAGCTTGCCACGGTTGGAATGGATCATGTCCGTGACGCGAGCCAGGCGATCACGAAACTGTTGCGAGATCGTCGCAAACTGACCCTGGCCGAGATCGAGGTATCGACGCCCCCCTTTCAGTGCAGCGAGCAGGTCTGCAAGAGAAATCTTTTGGCCACCGATTTCGATCGACCCGCTTAAGCCGAACCAGTCGCGCTGGTCTTTGACTTCGATGCGAAGCGACGACGGCGCAATCTCGCCAAGAACTTGCATCTTGCATCCATCAGATTCTTCGGGCCACACGACTTTCGGGTCGTCACTGGGCCGCGCCCGCACTGTATCAAGCAAATCCAGAACGTCATCGTCAGAAGGCATCGTCCATGCGTTCTGGCCATAGGGCGGAAACCGATGCAGAAAAAGGTCTTTTGCCAGGACTCCCGCACGAAAACGCTCGTCATCCGGATCACGCGCAACCTGAACTCGAACACCGTCGACCTGTCCTGGAACTTCGATCGGTCCCTCGCCTGGACTGTAATACGCCCCTTTGGGAGCAGGTTGTGCCTGGATCTGAACAGTCGTCCCGCCGACAGATAATGGTGTCAGCCGCAGCGCCAACCGGGTTTCTGCCGGTACGAATTCTCCCTTCATCGATTCGGGGAGTCCGACCGGAAGTCTGGCTTCGAGTAACGGAATCCTTTTCAGCAATTCGGGCTGCATTTCGGGCGGTACGACTGGCCGTTCGGTGATGAATTCAGCCGCCAGTTCCCACAACTCACGTCCCGCACGGGCAACAAACACTTCGTTCGTCAGCAGCGAAACTGCAATCCCGTACTCGCCATGCTGAATCGAGTAATAAGTAAAACTCTCCAGACTTTGTCCGTTGATCGCCGGAACAATTCTCCAGTCTGACTTGTCTTCTTCCAGCATCAGTCCCAATTCGCCGCGAACGACCGTGACAGGGGCTGCGTCAAAATAAACATTCGGATGCCCGACGAGAAGGTTGGCAATTTTTCCGAGCGTTTGAGAATCCGGTCCATAGTGCGAAACCGTCGTTTCGCGCATCACTTCATGATCGACGGGAAGAAGCTGAAGATTTGCTTTCGATGAGACACGAAACCAGTCCAGAACTTTTCCCTTGTTCCAGCCGCCGCGCTTGCCGGGCGACTGTTCAATCGGATCAATGGTGATCCGGTGGTTGTGGGCCTTGATTAACCTCCACGCGAGTCGCGGCTTGACCACTTCCTGCGGAACGACGTCGGGGGTCGGTTTTTTTTCCAGAAATCGATCGAGCGTTTTCAAGGCGGTTTGCCACGAAGGTTCCGGCTCCCCGAGGATGGACGAAACCAGTCCGGAATCGCGATCAGCGAACTCACGTTCCAACGCCAACATCGCTGCATACGTATGGGGACAATAGTCAAAACTGCCGGCAACACATGTGCAGACGGGTTCGACGTTAAGTTGTCCGGCGACGAATGCCCCCTTAAAGTCGATGAAGATATCGTGGACGACACCCTTATCTGGTTTGAAGCGACACATAATCGCCGGCAATTGCGGGATGTACTCCACTTTCAACAGGAGTTTGGCGATCGTTTCGCCTTCCGACATGGATCGGTGACGGTGTCGTCTCAGTACCGCCATGATGCAGCCTATCCAGGCGTGCCGCGCTGTTTCACGGCTGACTCGATTTGCATTTTTTGGCGATTGGTTGTTGGAGGCGTTCGTCAAAGGCATGGGCATCCTGCGCTCGTAATCGGCTTCTGGTCAGGTGACACAGAAACACATTTGACTGTGACAAATCATGCAGCTCGACAGCATTTTTTCGGGCCGAATGTCTCGATTCAATGGGTAGCTGTTTCCCGGCAACGCCGCTGGACTGCCATGAATCGGATTTCGCCGCCGCTATTCATTTGTCTTCTTTCAACCGGATCCGGCGATATTCCATCTGGCCACTATCCCCTTCCAGTCCGATCGGTCCGCTGGGCGGGACCGCCAGCGCCTGTTCGAGAACTTCGCCATTGCAGGTGCAGTGCGCGACGTTGTCCTTGACAGTCACGACTATCTCGTTCCAATCCTGCGGACGATACTGCTTGAGGTTCTTGTAGGGGCCTGCCAGTGGATAATCGCGGCACTGGAGTTGCGGTTTGCGGATGAAGACTCCGCTATCGGCGTTAGGAGTTGCCCGGAATTCGAGTTTCAATACAAAATTCTTTCCGAATTCGCGAGTCGTCCACAACTGCTGCACGCGGCGACCTTCGGGTGGCGTCGAGACCACGACGCGCCCGTGTTTGGCGATGTAGCGACCGTCGGCGGTCGTCAACTTGCCCTCGAAAGTCCCCTTCGATTCCATCGTCTGCTGATCGCGAAATCCCCATCCGGTGAAATCTTTTCCGTTGAAAAGACTTTCAAAACCGGGTTCGATCGCAAAATTGTCGTCGGCCGATTCGAGATAGTCGAGAGTTGCCAGAATCGGTCGAATCGCCGCCGCCCACTTCGCGTATCCGACCTGATTCGGATGAAGCAGGTCTGGAAACTCGGCTTCTTTGGCATCGCCCTGTTCGTTTGCGAACAAGGGCCACGTTTCGATCAACGTGACTTGAGCATCCCCTTTGACGGCCGCCGCCAACAATTTATTGATTTCCCTGATTTTGTCGGCAGGACGTTTTTTCGATGCGGTAGAAGGAAAGACCTGGCACAAAATCACTGGCAGTTTTGGATTGTGTTTCTTGAGTTCGGCGAGGATCAGTTTGACGTTTGCAGCAATTGTTTCCGGTTCGGCGTTTTCTTCGAGATCGTTTGTTCCCATGAGCATGACGATGCCCGTCGGGTTCAGTGCGAGCACATCATCACGAAGACGGATCAGCATCCCTCGGGTCGTGTCCCCGCTGATTCCCCGATTGGCCGTTTTCACACCTTGAAAACTGCCGCCAAAATCGTCGCCCCAGCCTTGAGTGATCGAATCGCCGAGGAAAACGAGCGACTTTTGGTCGTCGGCCACCCGTTTGGCCCATGCGGTCCGCTTTTCCGTCCAAAGGTCTCGGAACCAGTCATAGCGCCGGATCGGACCTGCACCCGGCAACCCATCATCGGTTTCAGGGAGCTTGAC
>JANXOO010000082.1 GCA_025353525.1 Schlesneria sp.
TCGCTGCATTGTCTGCGATGGCCACAGTGGGGATGACGCTGTTTGGCAGTGTCAGTATTCTGGCAAATCCGCTACTGCTGATATCTGCCATGTCATTATTTGCGGGTGTCCAGTTCCTGCTCTTCGGGTTACTGGGAGAACTCTGTTCTCGGACCTGGTTCGCTGCAGTGAATCAGACCGCGTACACGATTCGCTCGAGATGGAATTTCGACCGTCGGACAATTCCGTTCACAGAACGACGAGTCGCCTGATTCGCTCGTCCCGGACGCTATGCTTTGGCATCTCACTCCCGCAGATTATACTGCGCGGGACTGCGAGCGAGGCATCATTCTCATTCCATTTTAAGCAACTTATGTGCGGCCTGGCCGGATTCCTGAATTTCCGACGACAACAGTCAGCCGATGAAATGCTGGCGATTTCTGGTCGCATGGCGAACACAATTCGGCACCGGGGCCCCGACGACGAAGGGTTGTGGTGCGACCCGGCGACGGGAGTCGCCCTGGCTTTCCGCCGTCTGTCGATTGTCGACCTGACTGCGTCAGGCCATCAGCCAATGTCGTCATCGTGCGGTCGTTTCACGATCGCCTTCAACGGAGAAATCTATAACCACAACGAATTGCGTAGCGAACTGATCGCTCAAGGCCATTCTTTTCGAGGTCGTTCTGACACCGAAGTTCTGGTGGAAGGATTCAGCGAGTGGGGGATCGAAGCCACAGTGGTCCGATGCGTTGGCATGTTCGCCATCGCCGTGTGGGACATCGAGCGTCGTGAATTGACGCTGATTCGCGATCGGCTCGGCAAAAAGCCGCTCTATTACGGACGGTTTGACTCGACTCTGTTGTTCGGATCGGAAACGAAAGCGTTACGGGCTCATCCGGCGTTTCGAGCGGAAATTGATCGCGAGGCGATCGGTGAGTTTCTGCGTTATTCGTATCTGACGCATCGGTCAATTTATCGCGACATCGAACCGCTCACTCCTGGAACATCGATCACGTTCAGGCTCGACGACGAATCATTCCAAAAGGGCGAGCATCGCCCGGTGCCAGGCCTTTCGGGCCAGACGAAAAACTCGCCGCCTGAAAAAGCATTTTGGGACTTTCGGCAAGTCGCCAGAAATGGCCTGCAACATCCGTTCAAAGGGTCGTACGAAGCTGCGGTCGAACGGCTTGATGAATTGCTGACAGATGCCGTCGGGCGGCGAATGGTCGCCGATGTACCGCTGGGTGCATTTTTGTCGGGCGGGATTGATTCGTCGCTGGTTGTGGCATTGATGCAGAAGCAGTCGTCTCGTCCCGTCAGGACATTCACGATCGGGTTCGACGAAGACGCGTTCAATGAAGCGCCGTATGCGCAGCGCGTCGCGCAACATCTGAAAACCGACCATTCGGAACTGTATGTGACATCGAACGAGGCTCGGGATGTGATCCCGCAATTGCCGACGCTGTTCGACGAACCGTTCGGGGATTCGTCGCAAATTCCGACATACCTCGTCAGTCGTCTCGCGCGACGCGATGTGACGGTCGCACTGTCGGGTGATGGCGGTGACGAGTTATTCTGCGGTTATCGGCGGTACTTTGAAGCACTTGAGGGATTCTTTCCATCCGAGCCTGGTTCCGTCGCTGCCATACCGCGAGCGGTTGCAGTGGTGCGATCAATGCCGATCCCGGTTCGAAGGGCCATTGCCGTGACTTGCGGACTTGTCGGAACGCTTCCCCTGGGTCGGTTAGCGCGGCTGATGGCTCGGGCATCAGACATTTTCGGCGAAACGGGTCCCCATTCCCGTTACTTGAGAAATCTGTCGCATTGGCGAGATCGCGATGCGGTTGTAACGGGGATCGATCGAAGTCATCCCGATTCCGCCTTGCGGGATCTTCCCGTTTGTTCAGAGATTCCGCCAGCGACACCGTCTGAATTCCAGCAAGCGTGGCAGGCATACGACACGCTGAACTATCTTCCCGGCGACATTCTGACGAAGGTTGATCGGGCGAGTATGGGAGTTTCACTGGAAGCCAGGACGCCGCTGCTCGATCACCGGGTTGTCGAGTTCGCCTGGTCACTGCCCCGCGAGTACACAGTGCAGGGCCGCTCGGGAAAACGGATTCTGCGCGATGTATTGGCGAAATACGTCCCAAGGGAATTGTTCGAGCGACCCAAAGTGGGGTTTGGGGTCCCCGTCGGCGACTGGCTGCGGGGGCCGTTGCGAGATTGGGCCGAAGAACTGCTCGGCGAAGCGCGATTGAAACGCGAGGGATTTCTCAATCCGTCACCGATCCGGCAAAAGTGGCGAGATCACCTGCACGGGCGAACCGACTGGGGCTACCTCCTTTGGGACGTACTGATGTTCCAGGCATGGCTGGCGGCGTATCCCGAAATATCAAACTGAAACACTGACCCATCGTCATCGGAAGTGAGAAACCCGTTTTTCGAGAAAGCTCGCAAAGATGCGACGACGATCGTCATGATCCAGGCCGAGCGCCGACAATCTGCTGGTGAAAGGTCCAGCAGGAAAAAGACAGTCCCATGTGGCTACAACATGCCGTCAACTTGAATCCGCCGCTGGCCGCCTCCCGAAGCCTCGGCTTTCGAAAACAGGAAGGCGGAATTCTCGGTCTTATTTTACGAATGAGCCGATTTTTAAAATAAGGTCGGCGAACATCGAATCGTGTTTTCATCCTGCAAAACAAGACGGGGCGGTATTGTCGAGTTGAGCTTTTGAGAAAGGCGAAAGATCATTTCGTTGCGACTCGTTTGAAACAGGGTCAATCGGAATTGAGCCGAGTTTCACTCAGTCGCCCACGCTCGAAGTGCAAATTCATCTTCGGCAATTGCGACGAAAAGGGACTCCTCACCGTACTTCTGGATGTCTTTGGTGAGGGCATCACGGACATCAGCTTCGCTCGCTCTCCACAATCTCATTTCCATTATTTGTGCCGCCAATGTATCGCTGCTGTGAGGGTCGCCATTTAATCCAAGGACGTACTCGCAGGCATCCAGCAATGAGTAAATGTTCACCCCTTCACTTTTTCCGCAATCGCTGTGAACTGTTCCAGGGCGGTTTGCAGTTCGTCAGCGATTTCCTGTGCCAGAATGTCCGGTGATGGAAGGTCATCGGAGTCTTCGAGGCTTTTGTCCTTGAGCCAGAAAATGTCGAGATTCACTTTATCCCGTTTCATCAGGTCTTCGCAATCGTATGACCGCCATCGACCATCAGGACTCGCTTCACTCCAAGTCGGTTTTCGCAAATGATGTTCGCTTGGGCGGTAACATTCAATGAACTCGTCCAGATCGAGACGTTGGAGCGAATTGGTCTTTTGGGTGAAGTGCATGTTCGTTCGCAGGTCGTAGACCCACAGCGTTTTAGTCCTGGGCTTTTCCTGGGCAGGTTTCGCATCAAGGAACAAGACGTTGGCCTTCACGCCCCCGGCGTAGAAGATGCCCGTTGGCAATCGCAACAACGTATGCACGTTACACTGCTTCATCAGATTCCGACGTACGGTTTCTCCGGCTCCCCCCTCGAACAGCACGTTGTCCGGCACGACGACGGCGCAGCGACCATTGACCTTGAGCAGCGTCTTGATGTGCTGCACGAAGTTAAGTTGCTTGCTCTTGGTGGTGGTCCAAAAGTCCTGTCGTTCGTACGCGGTGTCATCCTTTTCCAGGTCACCTGCATCGTTGACGATGGAGATGCTGCTTTTCTTTCCGAATGGTGGATTCGTCAAGACCACGCTGAATCGTTCGCCGGGATCGCTGGCAAGGCTGTCTGTTCCCGATTTGATTGGACAGGGGTCAGCATCAATCCCGTGCAAATACAGGTTCATGATGCAGAGTCGGGCTGGCCTGATGCAACGAGCATAATTTAGGGAAATTGGGTATGCAGGGAAAATGAAAATCTGTTGCGCTCCTGCGTATTAGTTCTGAGTACACACTCAAAGCGAAGGAGCGCAACAGTGAGTGGATCATCTTTCATTCGAGCGAGTTTGTTCAAGTCACGTTTGCGAGTGATTATCGGCTTTTTGCTGCGAAGTCGGGAGACCTGGACCAAACGGTCTCGTGAGAAGTCCCAGGAGATCGAGG
>JANXOO010000094.1 GCA_025353525.1 Schlesneria sp.
CCAGTCAAGCATCAGCGGTGCCTGAACGTCGCGAATGTATTTCAACGCAGCCATCGTATTCAGGCGACCGGTTCGACCTGGATGCCCCGAGACAAATACCAGTTCGTCGTTACCGGCTCCGGCAGCGCTCCACTTGAGAAAATGATCGATCTTTGCCGGACGATCGTTCTCGTACGCCCGAAACAGACAAACATCCAGATCGTAGCGGGGATATTCAAAGTTGTCGGGATCTCCGCCGTAAAAGGCGATGTCGAATTCGGGGGCGAACACCAGTCGAATGTCAGTATATTTCTTGTAACGGTAAAGGTGGTATTGTCCTCCCTGATACAGCGTGACGACATCACTGCGCAGGCCGGTTTTGTCGAGCGATTCCTTTTCGATGGTCGACATCACCGCACGTCGGGCGGCAGACGATTCGGCAGTCGACATCGCAACTGTGACAGACACGTTCACTCGTTGTGTCACGTCCTCGATCGACTGGAGCACGTTCAATTCCAGGTCGGGCGCCTTCGGTTCTTCGGCGTGCGTTTTGGCCCAGAATCCTTCTTTATAGTAGTCGTGATCCGCCGAACTGACCTTGTGCAATGTATCGGCACCGACGTGATGGTTCGTCAGAACGAGGCCGGTCGATGAGACAAACGACCCTGATCCTCCTGAGTTAAAACGGACTGAAGACTTCATCACATGATCGAGCCATTCTTCAGTCGGCTCAAATTTGAATTTGTCAGCCAATTGCTTGCGGGGCAGGTTATTGAAGACCCACATCCCTTCGTCAGCACGACAGGCGGGTCCGGCGATTATCAATCCGGTTGTAAGGCAGAGAAACGCCGCCAGACCGGGAAAACGAACTTTCATGACCATGGACTCCCTTCAAGGTGTATTGTTCATCGTTACAACGCACGTCAGCCTGACGTGCGACAGGATCAGTTCGGTGACTGTCCTGCGACGTGCCAAACTGATCAACCAGACACTTTGGCGCAGGTCGATCAAGCAGTGTAGCCAGGGACGGCCACCATGAACACAGTGCGGTGGCCTGCGTGCGATTCCTGCTCACAGAACGGCTGCTTCCGCAGCCGACGTGACATCGGCTGCGGAACGAGAGACCGGAACACATTCTGAAGCCGGACGGTCAGGCGATCTTTCGTTCGTTCGCCTGGCTCGTTTCCAGCAGCTCGTCCAGAACGGCGACCAACTGGCCAAGTTGCGTTTTCATGACCTTGGCATCCACTTCGCAACTGCATTCGTCGGTATCATACATCGTCAGGCCGACGACCGTTTTGTGATGCGACAAACGCAGATCGCTGATTAATCGAGCCAATTCAACAGATACGTTGCTACTGACGAGAATTGCCTCAACCGATGTCGCATTGGGGAGCGAACCGTGATCGTATTTTAACGGATCGAGTGCCTCACATTCGTATCCGGACGACCGAAGTGCCAACCCGATCAAATGGCGAAAAAACAGAGATTCGTCGACAATCAACACGCGCGGTGACACTGCCACGTACGTCTCAAGAGGCATTTCGTACGATGGCTGCAAGTTTTCGATCATCGACCGATTGTCTTTGCGGAACTCAGATGTGCCCGCATTCAGTGAAACGCCAGGAAGCATCGTCGGTGTCGATTCGATCGGATGGATCTGTGGAAGTGCGAGGTTTTGTTCGATCGCAAAGGATGTGAGCGGCACGGGATTTACGATCAAACGGTCGCTGAACGTCGCGTCTTCGAGATGATCTCCGACATCCGGAACGTTGTTGCCGCGTATTGACTGCGTCATTTCTTCGACCAGTTGACGAGTTGTTTTTGCCAGATGTTCGAGTCGAGAGGTCGTTGTCGCGTAAGGCGCTTCATCCCGCGAAACATTTTCGTGCAACCGCTGGCATGTCTCGTCGACTTTGACGGCAAACTCTTCGAGCATCGACAGCATCGACAAATCAATTCGATTTGCGAATACGACCGGATTTGAGTCTTCAACGGTCCCGTCAATAATCAGTTCGGACGAACTGATGACACCCGAATGTGCTGCCGGTTCGCTACAAATCATGGCGAGAGGTGCACCGATTTCTGGTTCCGAAGTCGCATCGTCAGTTCGATGTGTGGTCGACCATTGTCCGGTATGAACTCGACGTTCGAGTTCGCATAGGGATGCCAGATTGCTGAAACCTGGTTCTTCGCGAGTCGCTTCGAGTCCCAACAGCAGATCCTGCAACCCTGCGATTCCCAGGGTAATTTCGGCCCGCAATATCGCCTCTGGTTCGACACGTGTCGCGCAGCATCGCTCGAGAAACTGCTCGATGGCCAGACAAGTACGTGCCAACCGCTTCAGGTTCAGGTCGTCAGCAGAAGCCCACAGAATCTGGACATCGCAGATCAATCGTGATAACTCGCCTGGGTCGGTTGAGCCAAGTGGCCGAACCGAAAGCCATTGATGCAGACGACCGATCAGACTCCAGCCACAATCCAGCAAGCGTTCAGTACGCACAGGTTCTGTCTGCACTCCCAACCCCCTTTGCCAGAAGTCCTGGCAATCCCCAATCCGACACCCGAACCTGCAGTTTGTGCCGGATTGGCAGTTTGCGTCGAGTCATCCTGTTCGCGAGTATCGACCGTCCGTTCGAGAAAAATTGAACCCGAGTTCAGCTTCTTCCGTTCTTCATTTTTCTCGCCAAAAAACGAAAAAGGGGCACAACCTGACTGGTTGTGCCCCCCGCAAAAGGCAGAGTGAACTACCGGACTTCTCATGGCTTTGAAATCAGATGCTGTGACGACGACGTGCGGATGTCGAAACCGGGCCGGTCGACATCGGAATTGCTTCTCCAGGATTCGGGACCGGACTCATGTTGACGGGGCCATCCTGCGAGACGCCGCAGTTTCCGGAAGCACAGCCTCCACCAGACCCGCACGAGTTGCATGATGTCGGGCACACGGTATGCGGAACCATGCGACAAACTTCGTAATTCTCGACACGCGGGACACACTTCGAAACCATACGAGTACACGTTGATTGGACTTCACGGGGTACACAGCGAGCCACTCGTTTCGTCACAGTCACAGGTTCCTTACGACAAACAGTATAGGGAATCCGACAGGTTCGTGTTTCCATGACCGTCTTGCAAACCTGGTGAGGAACACGGCGGACACATTCTTCCGCAACCATTCGGCACACCTGATAAGGGATCTTCTGGACATGAGTCTCGCAAACGACGCGACATGTTTTGACCGGAATCTGCTCGACAACCTGCTCGGAAACGATGCGACAAACCGTGTAAGGAACCTTTGTGACAACTGTTTCAGGAACCATCCGGCAGACGGTGACGGGGCACGATTGACGTACGATTTGAGCCTGATATGTCGTGCAGGGAACCTGTCGTTCGACAATATTCGGGCACCAGACCCGGCGGCAGGTATTAAATCCGGGAGATGGCATCATGCAAACTTGCGGGCAACCGTACGGACCGGGAACCAGTTGCGGGCAGCATGGAAAGACCTGATGATGAACTCGCTGAACGGTCCATTGTCCGCAATCTTCGCGTACGCAACGATAGGTCGTGACGGGACGCATGACGGTGTAGCATCGTTCCTGATTGATGACTTCTGTCTGCTGCCGCATGACGGTCTGCCGAACTTCGCGTTCCAGCGTCTCGGTGACGGGCCGTTGCACGCAGCGGCGGACTTCGCGGGTCGATTCGTCCCAAACCTGCTTTTGAGTCGTATAGGTCTGATCACGATAGAGTGTTTCGTTCACGGGCTTCATGACCGTATATCGTTCTTCGCGGTCTGCTGTTTCATACACCTGTCGCGCGACCTGGTATTCCTGTTCGCGATAGGCAACTTCGCTCACGAGACGATGATGGGTTTCCTGAACGTCATCAAAGGCTGTCTCGTACACGGTTCGACTGACCGTGTATTGTTGCGGTTCCTGAATCGTGTCGTAGACAGTTCGCTGGCACGTCTGTCGCTCGATCCGATTCGTCGTGTAACAGCACGATTGCTGGCACGCCGCAGCGGGACAACATCGATAGCTCGCCCCACCACAATAGAAACCGGCTGAAGCCGTCCCGGGCGATGCGACAATCGCTAACGCCAAAACCACAATCGCACCTGCAATCCGATTCTTCATTACTGATTCCCCCACACAAATAGACTGGCACTTTGCCTTCACTGCGGCGATTCCGTGGATCGGAACCGGTTGCAGTTCGCGGGTCGATCAATTCGACCTTTTTCGTCCGATCGCATTGTCGCGGTCGTCCGGTCAGTAATGATAAGCGGCAAGACAAGCGGATGCTTGACTCAAATCTGTGAAATCAGGGAAAACGAACCAATCGTGAGACTTTGCCAATTACAGTCGACAAAGTCGGCAGAAAAACGTTCGGCGGAAAACTCTTGGGAACCGGACAAAACCGCCCAAACTACCGAAATACTGACGACGTTTCGCCTCAACGATGATCCTGAAATTCAACAACAAATCAGGCTTGCTGCAACCGCTGCAATCGCATGCGATCAGCGAGAATCGGGAAGACGTCCCGCTCAGTGCGATTCTTTCGCTTTCTTCATCAGTTGCACGTATTCCGACGCCAGTTGCCGGATGCGTGCGAAGTCGCCTCGTTCGACGGCCTCATTTTCTACCAATTGTCCGCCGATCCCGACCGCGCATGCTCCTGCTTTGACAAAGTCTCGCAACGTTTCCCGATTGACTCCGCCGGTTGGCATTAGTCGCACTTGTGGCAACGGCCCCTTCAACGCTTTAAGGTATGCAGCCCCTCCGATATCGGCTGGAAAGAGTTTGACGATGTCGGCTCCTGCTTCCCATGCTGTGATCACTTCGGTCGGAGTATACGCACCGGGCATCACCAGCTTGTCGTACCGCAGGCCGAGTTTGATGATATCCAGGTTGACGCAAGGGGAAACAAGAAATTCGGCCCCGGCAAGAATTGCCACACGAGCCGTTTCGGGATCGAGGACAGTCCCCGCACCTAACAGGATCCTGTTTCCCAATTCTTTACGAACAGCGGAAATCACTTCGACGACCCCGGGCGTCGTAAACGTGACTTCGATAATGTCGATCCCGCCCTCGCAAAGAGCACGAGCGACATTGACCAGTTGCTCACCCGACGAGGCCCGAATTATGGCCACGATTCCACCGTTCAGGACTCGCTGCAAATCGTCGTGGCGACTCATATCCGGGACTTTCTGCTGAAAAACGGGTCGGAACTGACTCGATCGCTACGCTTTGGCCGAGAACTTTTCAGCATACTCGAGAATCCACTGGTCGACGACATCGCGATAACTTTCGATGTCGACCCGTGTGAGCGGCTGAAAGTGCGAACGACTGAGGACCTCTTTGTTGCGAATCGCACCGCGGGCCACGAGTTCTACAATGTGCGTCGGCGAATAGGGGCGAACCAGCATTTCCATGTGACTGTAGTAATGAACCAGCCCCCTGTTCCCGGCAACTCCTGGCGCCAGGTCATCGCGGCGGATTTTTGCTCCCCAGCCATCGGCCGTCATGAGCGTTTCGTAATCGAATCCGGGGAAATAGTCGGCCAGTTTATGAAGACAGATTTCGATGTGTTCTGAAAGTTCAAGACGCGACCGGGAATGCAGGTTTTTGCATTCTTCTTCCGACATTGCCAGCAAGGCTCGCTCGCGGCTTTCTGCGTCGCGTTGTCGGTGCCCCCGTTCGATGGCACGTTCGAGTCGCTGGTCAAAGTTCATTCGTCAATCCGCCAATGAATGGAAATCCGCTCTGTCATTAGATGATTCTACGACTGAAGACATCAGAAGGCCAGTGCCCTGGACTTCCGGTCTCTTGTGCAAATACCCAACAAGGCGACCGGCAGGAAAGGAAAGTCCGGTCGCTGAAAAACGGTGACAGACACCGGGAAGACCCCCGGCGCGCCGGAGTCCCCATTTCTCGGCGAGTCAATTCTCCACCGACGATCGACTGAAAGGCTGGACTCGCAAGCCTGCCAAAACTACAACAGCTATCGTCCGACAATGTAACTGATACAATCCGATCGATCAGATCGACATCGTCAGCTGTCAGGCGGCATAACGATTCGAAGTGATTTAACGGGCACCATTACAAAACGGAGTCAAACACGGGCCCTGACTCGGCGGGAATTGCCGAAGTGCTTTCCGGGCGAGGGTTTTGGAGATTGTAAAAGCGAATTGGCACGGCCCTTGCTTCAGTCGATCTTCCGTTGAAAGCGGCAACCTTGCGTGGTTGACGTAGCGGACGTAAGAATCGACAGATGCAAAGGGAAATCTTTTCGGGGGGATCTCGCCGGGCGAGTTCAGAGGGCGATTATGATCGATTGGAAACGATGGGACCAATACCAGCAGACGATGACTCTGTGGCATTGGGGATTCGTTGTCATCGCGGTTTCGGTTGCAGTCTGGTTAATTATCCGATTGAAGTCGTTTTTTCGCGAAGATGCCGACGATACCGATCAGACACTGGAAATGCTCACACAGTTCCGCGATTTGCACCAGGAGGGTGGCCTGTCAGACGACGAGTTCCGATTAATCAGGAGTCGCCTTGCTCATAGCGCCCAGGATTCGCTGGTGGCTAAAGTTGCCACTCGGGAAAAAACTCTGCCAACGAATAATTCGGCGAAAACAGCAGAAGACAATTGCAATAACTCGATTCAACCCCCCGCTGCCGATGCAACTGCAAAAGATGATTCAAAGTCCGAACGGATGACGGACGAATTAACGGATTAAATGCAAGACCGTTTTGCATGCGATGGCCATGGACGCGCCGCCAGCTTTCACCACTGTGTCACTCACTGAAGAAGTTTAATCGGCAGCGTTGAAGGATAGCTGATGGCATCAGGACGCGATTTCATGTCGACCGGCAAACGTGGGTCTACCGGCAAAAAAAATGCAAACTGTTCGTTCTGTCGAAAGAGCTACCGCGAAGTCGGTCCGCTCGTCGAAGGTCCGGATGAAGTTTACATTTGTGGCGAGTGCATCGAACTGTGCCAGAATATTCTGGACCAGGAAAAGCGCCGCCGCGGTGGTACCACGAAACTATTCAACCGGGTCCCCAGTCCCAGGGAAATTACAGAACACCTCAATCAATACGTGATTGCCCAGGATCGGACGAAGAAAATTCTCTCCGTTGCTGTCCACAATCACTACAAGCGGCTGATGGCGACGGCCGATCTGGACAACGATGTCGAAATCGAAAAATCGAACATCCTGCTGATCGGACCGACCGGTTCGGGTAAGACGCTGATGGCTCGTACGCTCGCCCGGCTATTGCAAGTACCGTTTGCGATCGGCGACGCCACGACTCTGACCGAAGCCGGATACGTTGGCGAAGATGTCGAAAACCTGTTGCTGAAACTGCTTCATGCGGCTGATTTCGACATCGAAGCCGCACAACGCGGGATCGTCTTCATCGACGAAATCGACAAGATCGGCAAAACGTCACAGAACGTGTCGATCACTCGCGATGTCTCGGGCGAAGGGGTCCAGCAGGCCTTGCT
>JANXOO010000114.1 GCA_025353525.1 Schlesneria sp.
TCGCTTCGTAAAAGCGTCGCACGAGGAACGCCGTTCGGAGGGATAGAATGGCAACAGCAGGCTGCAAACCAACTCGGCCTTGAATCCTCAATGCGGCCAAGAGGTCGCCCTCGGCTAGAAAAGTAGAATGTCCCCTTTAAATGTCCCAAGACCGGTCCACCGCCGGGATGGATCGTGCTCTGGCGTGGCTGGGAAAAATTACAACTTATGATCGACGGAGCGAGAGTCGCGGCGCTCCGGCATCAACTCAAATTAAATAAAGTCGCAAAAAAATGTGCCTGAGAAATGTGCCAAGAAGTCAGGCCTCGCCCTCCCATGATGCAGATTGGCCTTTTCTTGCTTGTCCTCCTTGTGCCTCAATGACTTGTGGTTAACGTCCTCTATCGACGATTCGCCTTGGAGAAATCCACTTGCATCTCAGCAACTTGCGACAATTGTTCATGCGCCGATCCTTACGTTCCTCGGCGAAATACTTTCTTAGCGGCCAGAACGGCTTCGACGAGACAGTCGACTTCCGCGAACGTATTATAAAATGCGAAGCTTGCTCTCGCCGTTGAAGTCAGGTTCAACAGGTCGTGCAGTGGCATCGTGCAGTGGTGTCCGGCTCGAATGGCGACACCTTCCCGATCCAGCAGATCTGACAAATCATGGGCGTGCAATCCTTCAACCGTAAAACTGAGGATCGCTCCTTTCTGTTCCGGCGATGGGCCAAGGATTCGTACTCCTTCCACGTCGCTCATCCGACGATGTGCCGCGATCGACAACTCGTGCTCGTATTTCGCGATCTGGTCAAGTCCCAGCGACAACACGTAATCGATCGCCGCACCGAGTCCAACAGCTTCCACGAACGGGCATGTTCCCGCTTCGAATTTTGCCGGAGGATCTGCCCACGTCGACGATTGCTCGTAGACTTCGCGAATCATATGCCCGCCAGCCAAAAACGGGTCCATCGCTTCCAGTAACTCTTTTCTCGCGTATAGGACCCCAATCCCCGTTGGACCGTAAAGCTTGTGCCCCGAAAACGCCAGAAAGTCGATCCCCCCCGACCGGACATCGGTGGCGCTATGCGGTACGCTCTGGGCGCCATCGACGCAAATCAGTGCTCCGACATCATGAGCCCGACGCGCCAATTCGCCGACCGGATTGACGGTACCGAGCACATTCGACATGGCCGTTACGGCCAGCATTTTCGTTCGCGGCGTCAACAATCGATCAAGACTTTGCATGTCAAGTCGACCATCGTCGGTCAGAGGGATGAACTTCAGGACGGCTCCTGTTGACTTGGCCGCCAACTGCCAGGGGACGATGTTCGCATGATGCTCCATCGGGTTAAGCAGTATTTCGTCACCCGCTTTCAGAAACTTGCGACCCCAACCGTGAGCGACCATGTTCAACGACATCGTGGTACCCGATGTGAACACGATTTCATCAATGTCCCCCGCACCGATGAACGCCCGGACTTTTTCTCGCGCGTTCTCGAGCTCCGTCGTCATCCGATCACCCAACTGGTGAATTCCGCGATGCACATTCGAATTATATTGTTCGAAACATTCAACCATTTTGTCGATGACGACGCGCGGTTTTTGGGAACTCGCTGCAGTGTCGAGATAAACCAGCGGACGATCGTTCGCCAACCGTTGCGACAGGATTGGAAAATCGCGTCTGACGGCTTCGACATCAAACGGAGAACTATGTATGTGTGGCATCGTCAAAACTGCATTTCCTGAAGATAAGCCGCCAAAAGGAACGGGCTGAAAAAGGGGGACGGGCACCAGGACGACCTGACGCCGGTCCCCGTTTTCAGCGACCGGTATTTCTTTTCCAGCCGGTCGCCCTATAACCCGAGGGCATCATTCATCGTATACAGCCCGGCCGATTGGGAAACCAGAAACTTTGCTGCTGTGAGTGCCCCGAGGGCATAGCTGTCTCTCGACTGACCCCGAACAGTAACTTCCAGCGTTTCACCGAGCATCCCGAAGACGATCGTGTGTTCGCCGACGTTGTCGCCGACTCGCAGGGCGTGGTATCCGATTTCTGATCGCGGTCGTTGGCCGGTCCGCCCTTCGCGACCGTGGATGTGGTTCGTCTGACCCATTTCGCGAGCGATGATCTCGCCAAATTTGAGCGCCGTACCGCTTGGCGCATCCTCTTTGAACCGGTGGTGCCGTTCGATCACTTCGACATCAACGCCGCTCGAATGATCTTTGAGTGCCCGACCTGCATCCGCGACCAGTTTCATGGCGATGTTGACAGCAAGGCTCATGCTGGGCGCCATCAGAATCGGCGTCGTTTGCGCGGCCGATTCGATATCAGACCTTTGTTTTTCATTTAAACCGGTTGTGGCAATCACGAGCGGAATTCGACGGGATTCGCACTGTGAAAGAATGTGCGAGCAGCCTTCCGGTGTCGAGAAATCGATAACAACGTCGACCGCGCGTTCGATTGTGGATTGAACGGGGACTTCGATTTTTCCGATACCGGCCAGTTCACCCGCGTCTTGCCCCAGCCTCGATGATGCTGCCGATTCGTAGGCCGCAGTGACTCGAAATGTCGTATCCTGCACGGCCAAAGCAACAACTCGCTGGCCCATTCGACCTGCGGCACCGTTTACACCCAATTTCAATCCGATTGTCATATTGCAAATCCTCGTTGTTTTTTTCGTTTGCCTGTCGCATGATTCGCGTGGAAGGCTCGCTGGTGTATTGTAGTCAAGTTGGACGTGTTTGCCTTGAGTTCGGGGTGGTTACGGATCGTTTTTTCCGGATTGGACGGCAGATCGCGCGTTCAACCGTCGTTCTCACAATGATCGGCCAGTATTTTTTGACGGTGGCTTTTGACGGTGGCTGAAGAATCGAGGATTCGGAAATGTTGAATGGAGTGTTCGCGCTTCTGGAGCGATCATTACGGGTCGATTCCCGTGCATTGCCACCACATCTGGCCCGGGTCGGGCTCATTGGTGCGATTTACCTTTCGATCTGGTGGACACTCGCCATACAGTTTTCTATCGGTGCGCCCGGCTTGCAGTTCCTTTCCATGATTGCCTGGCTCGATGCCATTTTCA
The DNA here is from genome assembly GCA_025353525.1 of Schlesneria sp. Lineage (GTDB taxonomy): Bacteria > Planctomycetota > Planctomycetia > Planctomycetales > Planctomycetaceae > Schlesneria. The sequence goes on from JANXOO010000114.1 coordinate 3,062, forward strand.
TGACGCTGGTGGGGATCAGTTTTTTCTCGACGGTGATTACCGAAGAAAAAGAAGAAGACACACTGGGCCTGATGATGATGGCGGGGATTAGTCCGCTGGGCATTCTGGCCGGAAAATCAGGAGGTCGGCTGTGCCAGGCACTGTTGCTGATCGCCGTTCAGTACCCGTTTATGCTGCTCGCCGTGACGATGGGTGGAGTGATGACCGGACAGATCTGGTCGCTAACCATCGCCTTGCTGGCGTATATGGTCTTTTTGGCCGGATTCGGTCTGCTCTGCTCGACAGTTGCTCAAAACAGCAAATCGGCAGGGATCTGGATGACTCTTGGGGTCATCGCATATATCGGAGTGCCCAGCTTTGTGAAAATCCTTGTACAGTCCCATAAACAGGGCAACCAGGACTGGACGACTCAGTTGAATTTGTCGCCCGGCGGGTGGTCCGTGATCGACGCATCGGGTGATCTGTGCGTCTTTTTCCGGATGAATGAAATTCTGGCGTCGGGGTATAACGAATCAGCGTTCAGCGGGCAGGTCATCAGCAATGTCATCGTGGGGTTCGTATGTGCCGGTCTGGCGTGGCTGCTATTCGATATCGCAACCCGAAACCCGTCAACTGAACCAGTTTCGCGCGGCGGGGTTGCTCAGCGTCGCGGTTTCCTCCGTTTTACTGCGGGCCGTGTCTGGGTCAATCCGTTCGTGTGGAAAGATTTCCATTTTGTTTCGGGCGGTGTCACCAGGCTGGCGATTCGTTTCGCTTACTATATCGGCCTGGGTCTGATCGCCTTCTTTTTCGCAAGTCTGTTTAACATGGGTGAGGATGCCTGGGTTCCGCTGTTTCTGGTCTGGATCATGCTTTCATTGCCCGTCGACGCCGCCCTGCTGGTTTCACGGTCGATGCAGGAAGAGGTCCGTGGCCAAACACTGTCGTCACTGCTGATGTTGCCACGTTCATCGAACGGGATCGTCTACTCGAAACTTGGCGGCGCGATGCTCGGCTGGTTCCCCGGCCCGGTCATCGGAATTGCGACGTTAGTTGGCACCGATTCCGGACAAAAGGGACTGATGTCCATCGATCACGATGCGCTCTGGTATATCCCGTTAATAGCCCTGTATTTCTCGTTCGTCCCTCATTTCGCAGCGCTACTGGGTCTCTACGTTCGATGGGGAGCTGTTCCATTAGCCATTGGAATGACTTTGGGCGTCTATTTTGCTTTGATGATGTTGGCGATGCTGGTTGTTATGGCCTCTTTATATTCCGGACTTTCCGGACTTGGATCGAACATTTCACCATATGCATTCGTCCCCGTCATCTACGGAGTCTTCCTGGGAATCATCGGCGCAACGCACTTCGGTATCCTGTTGAGATTCCAGTCCCTGGGCGAGAAGTGACCATGCCTTTAGCGCCGTAATCGCGACACGATCAAAGAAAGTCGCGACGACACGGAAAGCGCCACAGAGCGTCGCCAGAGGTCAGGGCGCTGGTTGACCCAGGAGACGAGAAAATCCTCCGATTCTGCGGGTCAATTTTTTGTCTTCCTTGCGACTTTGGTGTGTCAGACAAAGCTTTGC
>JANXOO010000217.1 GCA_025353525.1 Schlesneria sp.
CATAAAGTGAACATTGCGCGAGTTCAACTCCGACAATTCCGAGTACGTTGCCAACTGGGCGGATTCTGCATTTGAAGGGAATTCAAATGCAACTATCGCAGAGGAGTCGAGTCTGCCAAATGTAGCCCTGTCGCTCCGCGACAGGATAGCCGAAGCGCAACCATGTAAGCATGTTGTCCAAGGCATCCGTTCGATCTAAACCTTCGATGAACTTCACACGCGCATTTGCAATTCGTCGCCTTGATTTCAACAGGCAGTGTTTTTGCAATTCGGCAAACCTGTCGCGGAGCGACAGGGCTAGTGCGCTTGCAAGCGTTTTGAATCAGCGAGGTGCAAGTCCTCGTCAAGCTCTGGATTGGAGCTTGTATCCGAATGTTACTGCGTCGCCATGAGGCGGGGTGGAGAGCTACAGGAGGAGAACTGTCAGTCCGTAGGAGACAAACTCGATTCGGCCTATTTGGAGTCGCGGCGAGCCTGCTAGCCAATGGCGAAGCCCAATTGACGTCAGAGGAACCCTGCTATGTGGGTGCGGAAAGCCCGAAAGTTTTCGCGACGGTAAGTCTTGGAGAAAAAAGCAATCCGCATCTCCAGAGAGCGACGGTGGGTGGTTGGAGGCAGAATGACGGGAAGATTCAGGGCGTGAAGCAAGGAGACCTGTCAGGTCACAGACGGCGTTCAACGTCCGAGGCGGTCGTCGAGCAATCGACAATTCACCGTCCAGAGGATGCGAAGAGCCGCCTGACAGGAGTCAGAGGAACCATAGTAGCGACGAAGCCGGGTAACTCTGGTGGAGCGAAGGGTTCCAGGAAGATGGATGACGAATGACCAAATCAACGGAACACAAACCAGCGCTAGTGCCGACGGCTCAACAAGCTGGAGCAGCTCAGGCCTTATGGCTCTGGGCGAAACCGTGCGTTTGGACAATTCGCATGTTGACGGCCCTCTTCGCGAGGGTGGAAGGAATGAAGTGGTTTCGATTGTTTGACAAAGTGTTTTCCGAGAAGAGTCTGTTGGTTGCATTTCAACAAGTGGCACGAAAGAAAGGAGCATGCGGGGTAGACCATGTGACGGTCGACGAATTTGATCGACGACTCCCCGAGAGTATTTGGGAGTTATCGGATCAACTGAAAGCCGGCACATATCGACCGCAATCTGTCCGTCGCGTGAACATCCCCAAACCCGGTACGACCGAAACCAGACCGTTGGGTATTCCCACGGTACGAGATCGGACGGTGCAGGCAGCGATTGTGAACGTGATCGAGCCGATCTTTGAAGTGGACTTTGCGAAGCACAGCTACGGATTCCGACCGAAACGCGGCTGCAAGGATGCGCTGCGACGTGTGGCGAAGCTGATTTCAGAGGGATATGTCCACACCGTGGATGCGGATCTCAAGAGTTACTTTGACACAATTCCTCATGACCGATTGATATCACGCCTGGGGCACAAGATCGCGGATGGCTCAGTGCTGTCTCTGATTCAACTGTTTTTGGAGGCGAATATCATGGATGGCGGTCAGGAATGGACACCGACAGCGGGAGCACCACAAGGTGCGGTGCTGTCTCCGCTGCTCAGCAATATCTATCTCGACCCTCTCGACCATTTGATGGCCAAAGCAGGATTCGAGATGGTGCGTTATGCCGATGACTTTGTGATTCTGTGTCGCAGGCCGGAAGACGCTCAGCGAGCGTTGGAACTGGTGCGTTCATGGGTTGCAGAGAATGAGCTGACATTGCATCCCGCGAAAACGAAGATCGTGGACTCACGTACGGAAGGCTTTTCGTTTTTAGGCTATACATTCAAAGGGCACGATCGCGTGCCACGAGAAAAGAGCCTGAAGAAATTGAAGGAAACGATCCGGCAGAAAACACGTCGCACCTCGGGTGACTCGATGGCCTTCATCGTGAACAACCTGAATCAGACGCTGCGTGGCTGGTTCGCCTCCTTCCAGCATATCCGTCCGCCTTGGATCTTTCGGGATCTCGATGGCTGGATCCGAATGCGTCTACGAAGCATTCTTCGGAAACGAATCGGAGGCCGGGGTCGAGGGAGAGGTGCAGATCACAACAAATGGAAAAACAGTTTCTTCGCCAAGCTCGGGTTGTTCAGTCTGGTAACTGCCCGTGCAATGGTCGTTCAATCCTCTCTGAGGTAAAACCATCAACTGGAGAGCCGGATGCGGGAGATCTGCAAGTCCGGTTCGGAGGGAGGGGCGTCTCAATTCAATGAGACGTCCCTACCCCTATCCCTGTTTCGTCGCTTCGCGACTGGCGACGTGTTTCGATTCTACGCATTTGATTTTGTCGTTGAACCGCCTTTTTTTTCCGGCCAGGGGCGTTAGACAACGACCAGAGAATTGCCGCTTCAATTGATTCCCATTTTGCCAGGATTTCCGATTTGCGAGGATCGAAACCTCAGTCGCCGGGAGTGTTTTGGCCCTGGATGCGACGAAGTGTGGCACAATTGTGTAAAATCCGTGGCATGGCAGTTGCCTTGTTGACTTAATGGCGGTCGAACCGCCTCCGGTTCACGGTTTCTGCCAGCTCATTAAGCGGCGGCTGCCTTAATTTCGGGCCACGTAAACAGGATTTAACGAATGTAGCGATAAATGTCGACAATGAGAGTCTCAATCAGAAAGACTTGAAAATGCTCGCAACATCCGATTCGGCTTTAGGTCCTGGCCCGATGGACCATGCGTTTCACGATTATGAAACAACCGGGTTCTACGACGAAATGTTCCTCGACCACGGCAAACCGCGTGCACGTGGCGAGTTGCTCGCGTCCCGTCTGAAGGGTTTGACCGAAGGCGAGTTAACGCGCCGACAACGAGTCGCTGACCAGGCACTCCTGAATATGGGAATCACTTTTAACGTCTACGGGCACGAGGCGGGGACAGAAAAGATCTGGCCCTTCGATCTGATTCCACGAATCATCGAGAGCGCCGAATGGCAATTCATTGACGCCGGACTGAAGCAGAGAATTCGCGCGCTGAATCTTTTCATCGACGATATCTACCATGACCAGACGATCGTCCGCGAGGGCCTGTTTCCGGAATATATGGTCACGTCGAGTCGGAACTTTCTGAAGCAGTGCGTCGGTCTGAATCCGCCAGGCGGAATCTGGTGCCATATCACCGGAACAGACCTGGTCCGAGACGCCGATGGAACCGTCTATGTGCTGGAAGACAACCTCAGGTGTCCTTCAGGCGTTTCTTACGTCCTTGAAAACCGCGAAGTGATGAAGCGGACTTTTCCGCAACTGTTCAACGGGCTGTCGGTGATGCCCGTCGAGGATTACCCCGAACAATTACTGAAGATGCTCCAGCATATCGCTCCGACAACGGCCGAAGAACCGACCGTCGTTGTGATGACGCCGGGCATCTACAATTCGGCCTACTTCGAGCATTGTTTTCTCGCTCAGCAAATGGGGGTCGAGCTGGTACAAGGTCCGGACCTGATCGTGACGAACGGGTATGTTCACATGCGAACGACTCGGGGCCTG
>JANXOO010000226.1 GCA_025353525.1 Schlesneria sp.
GGTCAGCATCGTCGACTGGATCAAAGGGACGATCGATACGACGACCAGCGTTTGTCATGGTCCGTCAGGAATGGCCTTTCAGGGGGTCGGCGAAGTGACCTGTTCGCTCGGCGAAGTTGCCAATCGTGGCGACATGATCATGTTCTGGGGCTCGAACCCCGCCGAAAGCCATCCACGGCATTTCACCAAGTACAGTCTGATGCCCAAAGGGATGTTCCTGCCGAACGGCCGCAAGGACCGGACGTGTGTCATCGTCGACGTTCGCAGGACGAAAAGTGCCAAGGCCGCTGATATTTTCATTCAGATCAAACCTCGCAAGGATTTTGAAGCGTTGTGGAGTTTGCGTGCGTTGGCCAAAGGAATCGACCTTGATCCCGTCCTTGTTCATCGCGAAACGGGCGTTGAATTATCCGTCTGGAAAGACTTGATGGAGCGGATGAAAGCCGCCAAATTCGGCGTGATCTTTTTTGGAATGGGCCTGACGATGACTCGCGGCAAGCACGCCAACAGCGAAGCTCTGCTGGCACTCACCCGCGATATGAATGCGTTTACCCGGTTCACCGCCAAGCCGAATCGCGGTCACGGCAACGTGACGGGCGCCGACAACGTCGTTGCGTGGCGTACCGGCTACCCGTTCGGCGTCAATCATTCTCGCGGCTACCCCCGGTTCAATCCTGGCGAATACACGACATCGGATACGCTGGCGAACGGGGAGGCCGACGCGGCGATGACGATCGCCTGTGATCCGATGGCGAACTTTTCCCAACCTGCCCGCGAACACCTTGCGTCGATCCCCTACATTGCACTCGATACAAAAGAGACACCGACAACGCGCGCTGCCGAAGTGGCCTTCACCGTGGCGACTTACGGGATCAATACCGGGGGGACCGTATATCGCATGGACGATGTCCCGATTCCGCTACGGCCTGCGTTTCCCTCGCCCCACCCGAGCGACTTTGATGTTCTGACCGCCATTGAACTACGAGTGAAAAAGATTCTGGGAATTACGGCGTAATTCACCACAGATCGGCAGCAGTCAACGAATTCAGCACCTGTGAGACCGAATGAGTTCCCTCGATTACACAAAAATCTCGCAAGGCACCGTTTACGATCCTGCG
>JANXOO010000053.1 GCA_025353525.1 Schlesneria sp.
TCCAAAGCCACTCTTAACCTCCGTCATGACTGCTCGCTCCATCGTCGGACGGCCCAACCCTCGTCAAAAGGATTGAACTCGTCCTGGTACGGCAAGTCCCGTCATGTGGACATCAAATGCCTGGATTTTCTCCTGACTGCAACCGACAATCGCAGTTACCGCCCGACACACGTCGGCTAGCGAAACGATTAAAGAACAAAAATTGTGCCAAGAAGTCAGGGCAAAAGCCGTCCGGAACGGCGAAAGTGATGCAAAAGGAATCGAGGGCACCGCGTCCGACGGGCAAAGGATTTGTCGGCAGCGAAGCGTGTCAGAAATGCCATGTGGAGGCGTTTGAATCGTTCCACCATCATCCGATGGCCACGTCGCTCGACGAAGTCGAGCTGGCGACTCCGATCGAGGAATTTCGTGATGCCACATTCTCCTTTTCCGGAGGACTTTCCTACTATGTTGATCGAACCCCCGAAGGGGTGTTTCACCACGAGAAACGTGTCGATGCCGCCGGAGATCTGATTTATGACCAGGGAGTCAAGGTCGCGTTCGCCGTCGGATCGGGTACACGCGGAAGATCATATCTGATTAACGAGTCCGGGCGGCTGTTCGCTTCGCCCATCAGCTGGTTTACGGGAATCCAGAAGTGGGCACTGTCGCCCGGTTATGATCCGGAATCGAATCTCAGATTCGATCGCCGTGTCTCGGACGGGTGTGTTTCCTGTCACGCCGGTCGGACCGAGATGCATGGCAAGGACCTTAACCGTTTTGCCGAGCGACCGTTTCCCGAACGTTCAATTGGATGCGAACGATGCCACGGCCCCGGTGCCGATCACATCGATTTTCGTTCGTCTGCAGTTACTGCCAGCGCCGTCGACCCGATTTTCAATCCGGTTCGAGTGAATGACGCGCGGCGCGATGCCGTTTGCAATCAGTGTCATCTGACCGCCCGCCGACGTGTCGTTCTGGCAGGTCGTACCGAATTCGACTTTCAGGCGGGAATGAATCTGAGCGACAATTGGGTCATCTTCCTCAAATCGTCTATGGGAAAATCCGGAGAGTCGAAGGCGGTCAGCCAGGTCGAACAGATGTATTCGAGTGTTTGCTACCAGAAATCGGGTGTAATGCTCGGCTGCATCAATTGCCATAGCGGACACGAACCTCCTGGCGAATCCTCCGCAGGTGACTTCTATCGTAAGAAGTGCCTCGCGTGCCATTCCAATGGCAAGACGGAATGTTCCGAGCCGGTTGCTCGTCGACAGCTCACAACTGCTGATGATTCGTGTATTGCCTGTCACATGCCCAGGTTTCCTGCTTCGGATGTGCATGCCACGCAGACTGACCACCGAATTCGTCGGCACTACGATGATCCGGCGGCTGAATCACCCCTGCACGAGCGACCCCGCGACACAAGACCAGTCATCTTTCAGGAGCCGGGAGTGCGGATTTTGCGGGCTGATCGTGATCGCGCCAAAGGGATCGTTTTAGGGGAACAGGCTCGAGGAGGTTCTGGTGCGGCACAGGCCAGAGAAGCAATCGATCTGCTTTTGTCAGTAGTCAAGCGCGATCCGGGTGACATTGAAGCACGGTTTGTACTGGGCAATGCCCTGGAAGCAATCGGAAAATCGGAACTTGCGATTCGGGCGTGGGAAGAGACCCTGAAGTTGCAGCCGACCCACGAGGAAGCATTGGAATCACTGGCCTCACTCAATCATCAGAACGGTAATCTGGAATCAGCACGCAACTATTACGAACGATTGATCGCAGTCAATCCACAGCGACCCAATTACTACGGGAGGTTTGCACATGTCCTGGGGCAGCTTGATGAGTTACCTCGCGGAATCGAGTACGCCGAAAAATGCCTTTCCATGAACCCGTCACTCTTTCAAACGCACTCATGGCTCGTCGAAGCCTATCGGCGTTCGGGTAACGAAGAACTTGCCGCCCGACACGAAGCAACGCTGAAACAATTTGAAAGCGTCCGGAAGAGGGGCGAACCTGACTCGTCGCCCCCCGCCGGAAAGTAGCGAATACGACTTCGACAGCACACTACCTCTTTGGCGGCAGCGCCTCGCGAACAATCGCACCGTTTTCGTCACTCAGGATCAGGATTGAAAACTTTGTCGCGGAATCAAGGTCGTTGGTATTAAGCGACGCGTAATCGAAGCGGCCTCGCAAATCGGTGTAGCCATCTTTGTAAAACTTCACACTGCCATCGGCCATCTGCGCGTAGACTTTGGCGTACGCCTTCGGCACCGGTTTGCCGGTTGTCTCATGCGTGACTTTGATCTGGCCATAGTTCTCGATCACCTGAACCGCGAGCGAATTCGAATAGTACGCCTGCGACTTCGTCAGGCCGGAGCCGGTAACCTCTACAAGAACGTTCTTGTTGAGCAACCCCTTCGGAAGCGGAATTTGCCTGGACGCAGGTTTCAAAGTGCCTGCAGCGTTCGCTTCGTTCCCTTCTTCCAGCGCGATGTCGATCGAATTGTTAGGTTTGATCGAGCTAAACTGGCCGCGGAACTGTTGAACAAACGGGTTTCTGCTAAACAGTAACTCGACATCCATTTCGTAGAAGTTAACTTTCACCGATTTCAGATTCCGGGAATCGAGTTTGATCTGCTTTGATTCGACCAGAAAGTTAAATCCCGGCTCGGTCGAAGCAAGTTGCGTCTGCTGCTGATTGCGATCGTCCTCGTTGACCGGTTTTGTATCTTTCCCTTCCGCTTCGTCAAGTTGCGCCGTGATCGCCGCGAATGTCTGTCGCCATCGATCGACGGGGTGATCGGTGTACTTGTCAGCGATGGCACGAGCCCGCGTGTGGTCGTCCGTGAAGAAATCGAGATACGCCGCACAGTAGTCATACTGCATCCGTGTCGCGACACGAGCCACATTCACGCGAGTGAAAGCAGCAATCGCTTCCTCGATCCGATCCTGCAGCAGCAGGTAATACGTGACCGTCAACAGATCTTCATCGTCCAGTTGACGTTCATAACAGAGTTGCTTCAGAGTCTGGTGGTACTGACCATGCAACCGGTCGTTGACAATCTGCCGACGTTTTCCAAGTGCATGAGCGCGGGCATTGACCAGCGGCTTGTATTCGAGATGTTCGAACGTACGTCGCTCGACCGGATCGGTCACCAGCAGCGGGCTGATCATTCGCCCGCCGCAATCGTTAACAATCAGATCCGCGTGCGACAGAAACTCGCGAACCCGTGCGGCCACGTTGTGTTTCAGCGAATACGACCACAGGGTCGAATTGTACACGTGCCGACCGGCAAGTTTGGCAATGATATTCGCAAAAATCTTCGGGTCGTGCATTCGCCACGCGATCCGGTCGAGATTCAGTGCATTGATATTCTGAAGGTCGAGGAACGCCGATACGTCATCGATTGATGCGTACTGAGAAATGTAGTCCCACGATCCGGTGTCGATTTTCGTCGGTTTATCGACGACGGTCATCCGCACGGGGGCGGTTGCGGCGATCAACGATTCATTCTTGGCCACATGTACAGGGAAATGCGGAAATTCGCCCGCAGCGGGGAAGTAGAAATGATATTCGAGGGTCTGCGTGTGATACGGTTCCAGGCTGACGTGAACTGTCTTTGTGGTCTGTCCGCCAAGTACCGGAATCGACCCGACCGGAATCTGCAGCAGGACATTCAGCTTTTGTCGCGTCGATGTCGGATTTGTCACGACCACCTGGCAGCCGTAGACAACGTGCGTCAGGTATTCGTCCGTGACGAATTTGTCGACCTGCTCACCGTTCTCGATTCGCGTGCGGTCACCCAGCCTGAAACAACTTTGGCTGACCAGCACCTTTGTCGATTCATCGGCTGCCGCCGAGGGTCTGATTTCTTCGTGAAATACGACAAGCGGCCCGCCCGGAGTCAGCGTCATTGTCGCACCGTCGAACCTGGTCTCGTGTTTGGGAGATTCAAACGGCAGATCGAGAACGGCCAGTGCCATCAACATTTCAGGAAAGTTCCGCGATGCGTCTGCCAGATTGCGCGACAGAAACGCCGTTTCCGGATCGTGCCCCGCGAAATCCTTCCAGAATGCATTGACGGTCACCAGCCCGCCATGCTGTTGATCGATCGTCAGGTGGTGGTAGTTATTCTCGGCCCATTCCATCGTTTTCTCGAGTTTGCGATAGAGTTGGCGAATCGTTTTTCCATCGATCGCTTCCAAATACAAAAGAGACTCTTTCTCGCTGATCGAACCAGCCGGAACGGGAGAATCATCAGCGGCATCGTCGAACTTGTCGGCCAGTCTCAAAGAACTGGCACCGCGCCGACTCAGCATTTTCGATTCTTCCTTCTTCATTCCTTTTTCGGCAACGTCTCTTTTGGCAAGCTCACGACCTGCCAGAGATTCCGAACGACCCATCTTGCGAGCCCCGCCTGCGCCATCGCCAAACCCTAAGGCCGGCATATTTGCGGGAGCATTCTCTGCTCCTGGTTCCGACTGACTTTGCCTGATTTCGAGACCGAGGTTATTTTGAAGAGCGGTCACGCCGTTGATTCCGAACAAATCGGCGGTGTCCATCGAACTGCGCTTTGCGGCCGTTTCAAAGAGACGGATGAAATGATCCGTATTGGGCGGCAGCATTGCGTACAAATCAGAAACGTGTCGTGCGGCGTGCGGTCTTTCATTCTTCAGACGATGTGCCAGCAAAATCCGCTCGATCACGTTAAGCTGTTCGTACTGCCATGGCCGCAGAAATTCAGCCAGATCGTCTTCGAGCAGAAAGCGGTCAATAAACGTTTTGTCTTTCTTGTTTGCCAGGTACGGCAGGATGACCGTCTGGAAAAACGCAGGGTCCTTTTTAAACAGGAAGAACGACAATTCGTGACTGGCGTACTTCGAATACAACGCCTGCTTTTCTTCGATCTTCAAATTGGGCCAGTTCAACAGGAACGAGAATTCAATCAGTTTCGGGTCGCGATTTAACGTGGAATACAGACTGTAAACGCGTGACAGACTGTCATATGCTTCAAATTTGGACGTCGTGACATCGTGCAAAGTAAACGTCTGGCCCACGGGGACAATGCTGATCTGCTTCTGTTGCGTAAAATGCAATTTCGGATCAAGTCCCCCGATCAACCGCAAATCCTGAAATACAGTATCTGTTTCGGGGAGTGAAATGCTTCGACAGGTCGTGCTGATCGGGTCGACGGCCACGACATGAATCTGTTGGTGCAGGCCAATGGCATCGCGATCAATCAGTATTTCACCGTTCTCATTGGGAATCAGATTCAGCAAGACGGCGGAACTGTTTGCAAGAAAATCGAGATTGGCCAGGTTTCCTCGCGCCACTGCCGCGTCTTTTGCCGCGGCGTCCCCACGCATCGCTGCACTCTTCGGCGCAGCGCCCGCCGCGTTGAAAGCGTCTCCGGCCTGGGCATTCTGTTCGCCTGTCTCTGTCGTACGGACGGCCCACGGGTTGAGCAGCAATGACGGGCGGTCGAGTGTGTTGCCGGGATATTTCGACGCGTATTTCCGGTCAATGATATAACGATATTCGTCGCCGATATTTCGTCCGGTCAAATACGAGGACTCGGCAGGAGTTTGCTCGTAGAGATAGGGCTCGGAACCGCGCACTCGCCCCAGACTGGAAAAATAATCAAACTCGGGAACATACCGGGTTGCGAATACGTGAACTCGTGAAAATTTCGTCGCGTTTCGCAATTTGACAGTGACACCGCCGCCTGCGGGTTTGATCGACTCGATTTGAAGTGGCTGCAGTGGCGGTGTTTCCAGTTGACGATATTTTCCGAGCACGAATCCATTCAGTTTCGGCCCATCTGTGATGCGAACGCGAATTCGTGTCCCCGTTGATTTCAGCAACAAATCGTAGTCACCCGGCGGAAGTTTGTTCAGAACGACCATTCCGTCTTTCACGGAAGCGTGCTCGAACCGGTCGAACGCATAAATCTCGTTGCGGACTTCAAGCAGCGACAGTTCTTCGCGCGAAATTGCATCGCGTTTACCATCCCCGCGCGGGAGAAACGGAACCGTGATTAATTCTCCGACTTTTCCGTGCACGGTCCGGAAATAGCTGTGTGCGTCGGCGCGAATGTTCCAGGCTTGGGGAGTGTTCTCAGGGCTGGTTGCGGTGACAACAACAATATCCTTCAACGCACCGAGACTAACCCGACCCGCCGCGTCGGTCTTGAGGGTCACTGGGTGAATTTGACGAAAGTCGCGATGCTTGAACGCGAGCTGAATCGGACGCGATGCCAGCGATTCACCCGATTTTCCTCGTAATTCGAGAACGTATCCGCCCCCGATTCTGGCGAGATGGAGCAATTCGATTTTTGGTGTTTTGTCGATCTCGTTAAGCGTGACGCTATCCGATGCCGACACGTCAACCTTTTTGCCTGCCTCACTGAGTTTTTTGATCTTTCCCGTCAATGTGAATGTCAGCGACGACAATCGCAAGGGGACCTGAAACTCGTGCGTCGACTCGCGATCTTCAAACAATCGGAAATCGGGAACCTCTTTCGATGATGCGATTCCGTCAAGGTCTGTCGACACAATCGTCAGCTTCACGTCTTCGATCAACTTGACACTAACGGGCGTGCCGTTCATGGATACGCCCGTCCTGACGATCAGTTGTGCCGTCTTCTGTTTGAGCAGCGACTCGCGATCAACGTAAAATCCTGCTGACAATCCGGCCGTTTCCGATTCGTGCCGGAACCAGTCGAGCGACGACAGGCCGCCTCGTGAAATAACGATCGGCTGCCTGTTTTCGTTCGCACTAAACGGTACAAGGATCGATCCATCCTCGCGCGGCGAATATTCGTGGTTTGCCAGCCACACGGTGGCGTCCTTGACTTGTTCGTTCTGAGTATCAAGGATCGTAAAGACCTGTCCCGAGGGTGACGTGCGGACCAGATGTTTCAGTCGCCCTTTGCGAATCAGGGCCCGGCTGCTTCTGCCGTTGCCGATAAAATCGACGATATAGACACCGGGCTTGTCGAGTTGCGGAAATGAAAACGTCCGGGCAACTCGTTTCAGCGGTGGTTCGTTCGCAGGATGTGTCTGTTCAACGTTGGCGACAAGTCCGTCAAGGTTGATATCCGTATCAACTTCGCGCAGTTGCTCGCGATAATACGTTTTCGTATTGATCTCGAAGACTTTGACAATCAATGTTCCGGCATTCTTGACGAACAGATCGAGTTTCACCGGTTCATCGGCGGCAAATTGCGTCTTGTTTGTAAACGCGAAATCGAGATCAACTCGTTCCTTCAATTGCTGAAACGATGCGGGAGGCAGAACCGCTGCCCATTGCTCGGCATCTCCAAGTCCGTTGACGATCTTGACCTCGGCAAACAGCTGTTGCAGGTACTGGTCATTGATGTAAGGCTCGAATTCTTTCGCGTTCGCGGCATCGACCAGCAAGTAGGCAAGATAGCTGCGGACCAGTGGTTCGTCGTTGCCGATCGGCGCCAGCAATGTTGCGGCGCTATAGTTGGCGTTCAGGTCTCCCGGGAATCGCTTGAACGCTTCTGATTCGACCATTTTCTTCGACAGGTACCCGACCTGCCGAGGCAACTTCAGATATTCAATGAACCGATCCTTGTTAAATTCCCCTTTTTGACGGTCAAGGACCAATCGGTGATAAAGCACATGGGCCTTCAGTGAATTGTGCGCCGGTGCAAGGCGACTGGCAAATTTGCCCAGCCGATCGAGAAATGCTTCGAGCCGCTTGAGATCGTGCCGCCAGTCTTCATCAGCAGTCGGCTGCAGTTTCGTCAGGTAAGTCACGACGAAATTGCCGTTGTTCAGCAGATCCG
>JANXOO010000494.1 GCA_025353525.1 Schlesneria sp.
CACCCGACGTGGCGGCGACATCGGCGCGGTTCTTCAAAACCGGGGCAGGGCAGTATGGAGAAGGAGATGTCTTCATCGGAATCCGGGTGCCCGTTCTTCGTCAGGTGTCGCACGAATTCGGGACAATGTCGCTCGATGAAATCCGGATTCTTTTGAATTCGCCGATCCACGAACATCGGCTTTTGGCACTTCTGATCCTGGTTCAGCAGGTGGCTGGACGCGACGACGAACAAAAGAAGGCTGTGTTCGATTTCTACCTGAGCAACACGACATTCATTAACAATTGGGATCTGGTCGATTGTTCAGCTCCCCCAATCGTCGGCGGGTACTTGCTGAACAAACCGGTGAAACCGTTAATTGAGCTGGCGAAGTCGGCATCACTTTGGGAACGCCGAATTGCGATCGTTTCGACACTGCACTTTATTCGCCACGCCGAGTTGGCTGAAACGTTGACGATCAGCAAAAAACTGCTCTACGATCATGAAGACCTCATTCACAAAGCCGCTGGCTGGATGTTGCGGGAAGTTGGCAAGAAAGACCGGTCGGTTCTTGAGGGATTCCTCGACACACATGGAGCAGTAATGCCTCGAACGATGTTGCGATATGCCATCGAACACTTCCCGCCCGAACAACGAAAAGCGTATCTGGCGAGGTAAAATGATTGCCAGGAATGTCACGTCACGTCGTAACGAGCCGATTCGGCGTACGGAACAGGTTTGCCGAAAGCGAACCCGACCTGGTTTCAGCAGACGTTGAAATCAATGTGTGCTACAGTATTGCAGCGATTGAGGATCCGGCATTTCACCCGAAGAATAAAGAAACGACATGGCCGAACCCACGAATACCGATCCCGCCCGGTCAGCGAAGACAAACCCGATCGATCTGACGGGGTTTCGTGCCTCTTCATCCCCGGATACCGGCAATTATTCCAACACGATGCTGGGTGAATTTCGCCTGGTCCGGGTTCTCGGCACGGGAGGGATGGCAGAAGTGTATCTCGCTGAACAGACGGCGTTGCGGCGGCAAGTCGCGGTCAAAATTCTGAGGCAGCAGTATCTGACCAACGAACAGTACGTCAAACGGTTTCGGCATGAAGCGGCGGCAGCGGGAAGCCTGAACCATCCCAACATCGTTCAGGTCTACATGGTGGGCGAACACGAAGGGGTCAACTACATCGCGCAAGAGTACGTTCAGGGCCGAACGCTGAAGGATTACATCAAACGCAAGGGACCGATAGAAATCAAAATCGCGCTCCACATCATGCGACAGATCGCCTCGGCCCTGCAGGTGGCGAGCGAAAACGGCATCGTCCATCGCGATATCAAGCCCGAGAATATTTTGTTAACGAACAAAGGCGAAGCCAAAGTGGCCGATTTCGGCCTCGCGCAACTCACTCTTCAAGGCGAACGAATTTCGCTGACGCAATCGGGGCTGACGCTCGGAACACCACTGTACATGAGTCCCGAACAGGTCAACGGTCAGCCGCTAGATTCTCGCAGCGATATCTATTCGTTTGGAATAATGGCCTGGCAGATGCTCGCCGGACGACCTCCCTTCACCGGCGATTCCGCGATGGCCGTCGCCGTCAAGCATCTGAACGACAAGCCACCGCTGATTTCCGAATTCCGCCCGGATCTTCCGGCAAATCTTGTCGAATTGATTGACCGGATGATCCGGAAAAAGCGCGAAGATCGCCCTGCCGATTTCGCAGCGATTGTCACGGAACTCAAGCAGATTGGCCGACAAGTCTCGGGCAAGGAAGATACGACTGGCGCGACCAGGGTCGCACCAAAGCCGACTTTGATCTTTGACCGTCCGATTCGGAAGCAGATGAACTGGTTGATTGCGGCCTGTATGATCGCGCTGATCTCATCGGGAGGGATCGGCTGGGCGATGCGAACCGGCAACCCGCTATTGATCGAATCGAAGGGCCCGCCGAAGTTTCAGCACAACGCCGACGCACAACTTTACTATGCGATCACGAACCCGCATGATGAATCGGCATGGGTTGCCACTCTGAAATTCAACGGAGCCTCGGACGAGATGAAGGCCCGAGCCAATACGGCACTCGCGCTGATTTACCTCAGTACCAATCGACGGAAACTCGCCGAATCGACGTTCCTCGATTTGACGTTCGATTCGAAGTACAAAGTCAATGGACTTGCCGGACAAGCGTTAATCGCTGAGTTACAGGGAGAAAAAGACACGGTCAGGAAAAGGATTGCAGATGTCGATGGTCCGGCGTCCAGACTGTTTCCGGAAATGGATGCCGCTTTCAAAGATCTGCGTACACGTTATTACCCTGCGGATGCGAAATCCAGGAATTAAACCCCACAGAACGGAATCATATGACAGAGACGATTCAGGAATACGATGTCGTCGTCATCGGGACGGGACCAGGAGGCGAAGGTGCCGCCATGCAATCGGTCAAACACGGCCGAAGCGTCGCGGTGATCGATCGGGAACCCGCAGTCGGCGGGAATTGCACTCATCGCGGTACAATTCCGAGCAAGGCGCTGCGGTTCGCCATTTTTCAGATGACCGAAGTCAACAATAACGTCCTGTTTCGGGAACACGGGATTACCGCGAATTTCATGCTTCCCGACCTGCGGCGCCGAGCGCGATCGGTCATCGAAGCGCAGGTCAAGATGCGTACGGCCTTTTACGACCGCAACGATATTCCGATCATCCGGGGTCAGGCAACATTCCTCGATTCACATACGATCGAAGCCGTCCAGGGCGATG
>JANXOO010000309.1 GCA_025353525.1 Schlesneria sp.
CGACGAAACGCTGGTCATCTGGGGCGGAGAATTCGGCCGACTGCCACTCGTGCAAAAAGGAGGGACCGGTCGCGATCACAATCCGCATGCATTCACAACCTGGTTCGCCGGTGGAGGCGTCAAAGGAGGGACTCTTTATGGTGAGACTGACGAAATTGGCCACAAGGCCCTGATTGACCGGGTCAGCGTGAACGATCTGCACGCGACGATTTTGAATCAGATGGGCCTGAACCACGAACACCTGACATATCGATACAGTGGCCGGGATTTTCGCCTGACCGATGTGAGCGGTCGCGTCGTCACGGAAATCCTTAATGCGTCAAACGGCGCATGACCCATTCGAGAGGCCCGCTGCTGAATTTCTGTTTCCAGGCGAGCGACAAACCCATCGCGACCAAAAAGAATCCGACGCCTCGGGCAACGGCAACGGGAAGTGACTGATTGCCGATTGCATTCGTTGCAACGAGCCTTCCAACCCCCCAGATAGATTTGGGCGAAGTACCACGTGAGCGCCATTTGCCCGGTCGCCACCAGCGACTTCAAGCCAATCGATTGCCGGCAAGTTTCACCGACCCTGAAGCTGATGGCGATGACGATCAAAGCTGTCCCAATTGCTGCGATGAGAAAAAGTGAAAACCGGCCTTTCGAGCAAGAAGGTAGAATGACGCTTGATGCAGTTCAATGAATTCGACTTTCGGCGGAAGCCGTATTTCCGCCGAAAGTCATCGTTTTCGATTCGCAATTGTATTTGCCATGGCCGCATCGCCAGCTCGCTTCCCACTCTAAAGATCAGTGTATTTCAGCAAGGTGTGTTCGTTTCCGGTTGGGCCTGATTCAATACCGGCTGGAAGATTCAATAAGGAGCAGCCCGGTCACGTCGGGTGGCTCGTTGCAGAATAAGCCGATGTGGATCGATACTCGAAAGAGGTTGTTCACATCGGTTTTTTTCGTTTCTGTCATCTGTGTCGAACGGCATTTTCTGTCGCTGGCTAGTGGTCGAACCACTTGAGATTGCGGCGTTTTGATGATTCCGGGACCAAGAGAGGAGTTTCAATAGAGAATTGCTGTTGCGTCGGTTTTATTCAAGGAGATTTTGTCATGGGCACGGATGCCAAATCAGTAGTGCGTTTGTCGATCGAGG
>JANXOO010000370.1 GCA_025353525.1 Schlesneria sp.
GGACATTCAGGCCGCAAGACCACTGTTTTGCCCGTGAATTGACTCCGCGCTCATCCCGATAAATGCAGAATCCGCCCGATGGCAGGTCTGTGTGGGCTGAGTGAAGTACCGCCGATCAGCCATACCGTCCATGATCTGGCCTCCGTAAAAATGTCAGTCGATTATCCAACAATCGATCAGTGACATGACCGGAAATGGAGAGCGACCAGCAGCCGAATCCAATGCAAACCCCACGAAAGTAAGCTAAAACCGAGCTTTCACACGGTGTTGGCACCGGAAAAAAACGACCTGCCGCCGAGTTTGAGAGAAATCAACTGACAAAAATGCTCGGATAACTCGCAAAACAAAGCAGAAAATGAGGTTCGTCGAAGAAAAATGTCAGTCGATTTCGGCCTGCGGAAATCGGCGTTGAATCCTCCTTCCGATGGCAAACTCCCTGCGGAAGAGTTTAATTGAGACCAATCGAGACCAGGTGACTCTCGAAATCGAACAGCTATCCTGATAGAACCGAAGTCGTTCTCGTTCGTAATGTGACGTGTCCCCGTTGGTCTTTTTCGATCCAGGTCGGCAATCGGCTAAACCGTGAATTGCGACAACGAGGAATTCTTCCGCTGACCGTCGTCCTGAAAGCAAAGACGGAACCGCCATTGCGGCTTCAAGCGCAACACGGCTGGACGTGGACGTTGCAACCGACCGACAGGCAATTGATCGATGAGTGGGAAAGAAACCTGCGAGACCATAAATTCCGTAAACTGCCGTTTCGTCAATTTCAACAAGAAGTGTTGAAATCCGAACTGGTCAAAAAGTAGTTCAACGCTTTCACCTCCCGAGAAATTCGACTCATGCCAACTCCACTGTTCGATCTCGCAGGCAAAGTGGCTCTCGTTACGGGAGGGAACAAGGGACTCGGAAAGGCGATGGCGCGCGTCTTTGCCGAAGCGGGTGCCGACATCGTGATTTGTAGTCGGCATGCGGCAGAACTCGATCGAGCCCTTCCGGAATTACTGGCAGGAACCGGCGTTCGAGGCCGGTCGTTCGTCATCGACATGACTGATCGCACGGAGGTCGCATTGCTGGCGAAATCGGCGATGGACGCGATGGGGCGGGTCGATATTTTCGTGAAAAATGCTGGCTCGAATATTCCTCAGGTGATCGACGAAATCGACGACGAGAAATGGGATCGAATTGTCGAACTGAACCTGACATCGTGCATAAGTCTGTCGCGTGCGCTGATTCCACAGATGAAACAACGTCGCTGTGGCCGCATCATTCAAATTTCGTCGGTGATGGGTCTCACCTCCAAATCCGGACGCGGCTGTTACTCGGCAACGAAGTCCGCATTGATCGGTCTGGCACGAGCGATGGCTTTCGATCTCGGTCCGTTCGGAATCACTTGCAACTGCATCGCGCCTGGACCGTTTCTGACGGATCTTTCCGCCAGCGTCCTCAACCGGGAAGAACAGGACAGCTTCGCGGAACGAACCGCGCTCGGTCGTTGGGCGGACCCGCGAAAACCGGGTGACCGGCGCAATTGCTAGCCAGCGATGCCGGCAGCTATATCACCGGGACGACCCTGCTGGTCGACGGCGGAAACCTCTGCAAGACGTTTTGAAAGCAAATGAAGTCTCTGGCAAGCTCGACGGTTGCTGGAATCAACGTTTTCAGCGATGGATCGGCATCGGATGTGATAACGGACTCTCGAATGAAACCACAATCTCGACCGCGAGCAGAATGACGAGCGATGACAGCGCAAGACGATTTGGGTGTCGCTTTGGCCTATCATCAACAGGGCTTTCTCGTGGAAGCATCGGGGATCTACCGGACCCTGATCGAGAGCGATCCGACGAATGCCGATGCGTTACATTTGCTCGGCGCGGTCGCAATGCAGCAGGGCGAACCTTTGCAAGCCATCGAGCTCATGGAGCGCGCCATCGAACTTGATCCGAACGTGGCGGCGTACCACGGAAACCTGGCCGAAGCCTATCGAACGCTGGGCCAACTGGAACGTGCCGTGGGCTGCTGTCAAACGGCCTTGCAGCTTCGACCCGACTTCCCGCAGGCGTCGAATAATCTCGGACTGGCATTTCTCGCGCTAGGGCGAGCCCAGGCCGCGGCCGATCAGTTCCGCGAAGCACTCAGAATTCAACCGAGTTTCGCGTTGGCCGAGAACAACCTGGGCAACGCTCTCAGGCTGCAAGGAAACATTGCCGCCGCGTTGAGTCATTTTCGCAGAGCTGTTCAACTCGACCCTCAATTGCCCGAGGTTCACAGCAACCTGGCACAACTGCTGCTCGAAGAGTACCGGCGCGATGAAGCATTGATCCATGCCCAGGAGGCGGTCCGGTTGCGACCACAGTTTGCAGAGGCTCAAAACAATCTTGGGAACATCCTGCGCGAGTTGGGAAGTGTTTGCGAGGCCAAGATCTGTTACGCGGTTGCACTGGAACTCAACCCGAACCTTGCGATCACCCACAACAACATGGGCCAGTTGCTGCAAGAAGAAGGCTTGCTCGAAGAGGCGGTGGCCTGGTATCGAGCCGCCTTGCTGCGCGATCCGAACTCGGCTCACATTCTCTGCAACCTCGCGAGCGCACTCGAAGAACAAGATCAGGTTCCTGCAGCCGCGATCCACTATGAATTGGCACTGCAATCGGATGCGACCTGGGCCGAAGCCTATTGCGGTTTGGGTGGAATTTACCAGGAACGGGGGCAACTGACCGAGGCAATGACGTTCTACCGTCGCGGATTGCAAATCAAACCCAACCTCGTCTCAGGTCACTGTTGTCTCAGTCGATTGGAAGAGGAACTCAATGGCGTCACTGCCGCCGAGTTCCCTCTACGTGAAGCACTGCGGATCGACCCCGGCCATCCCGGTGCGATCGCCCAACTTGGCAACCTGCTGCGTGGCAAGTTGCCTGACGCGGACCTCGCGACGCTGCGAGAGTTGGCCGACAGGGGTCTTTCAGAGAGCAAGCGATCGGCGTTGAACTTCAGTCTGGCAGTCGTCCTCGATGCCCGCGGCGAGTACGACGAAGCCGTCGCACGATCGAAACTTGCCAATGGAATGCGATCGGCCGAATGGCAAAAGCGTGGCAAAGGCTACGATCCGGCGAGTCATGTCCGGTCGGTTTCCGACATGATCTCGACGTGTACTTTCGAGTTTTTCGAGCGGACGCGCGGTTTCGGAATCGAGACAGAACGTCCGGTCTTTATCTTCGGTCTACCACGATCGGGAACGACCCTGACGGAACAGATCCTCGCCAGCCACTCTCAGGTCTGCGGAGCGGGCGAGTTGAGTTTGGCGTTCGAAACGTTCCAGTCGCTGCCGTCCCTCATGAATTGTTCGAATTCCGCCGAGTTGTGTCTCGGCCAACTCGACGAGGAATACGCCCGTCAACTCGCTCAACGGCATCTGGAAAAACTTTCCGCTCGGGACGAGGCGGCAAAGCGCGTGATCGACAAGATGCCGGACAATTACCTTTACCTGGGAATGTTGGCAATGCTGTTTCCCAAGGCTCGGTTCATCCATTGTCGGCGCGATCCGCGCGATGTCGCCGTGTCTTGTTGGATGACAAACTTCCGTCACGTTCGCTGGTCATGTGACTTCGATCAGATCGCGTCGAGGTTCTTCGAGTATCGGCGCCTGATGGATCACTGGCAACGGGTGCTTCCTGTCCGCCTGTTGGAGATCGACTACGAAGAGACGGTCCACGATCTCGAAGGGGTTGCCCGGCGCCTCGTCGATTGGTGCGGGCTCGACTGGGAACCCGAGTGTCAGGCGTTTCACAGGAATTCCCGACCCGTCAGGACAGCGAGTGCCACTCAGGTGCGACAGCCCGTGTACAGTCACTCCGTTGCGCGTTGGAAGAACTACCAGCAACAGCTTGCTCCGCTATTCGAACGACTGTGAAACTCCCGAATTCACTTTCAAATTGCCGTCGATGCTCGCGGACTCGACTTGCAAAACGTCAATTGAGGAATTCACCGGCGACCTTATCGGTCGTATCCGCTCCGAACCCCCAAAACCAATCGTTGTCGGTACTGCCGAGCAAGGAATCCCTGGCACCATCGTCCGTGACCGTCTGCGTCGTCAAAAGGAAACTTCCATTGAGACCTCCGTTGAACGTTCCCTTGAGATGTCCAACGCGCGTTGCGTAGTCGCTGACCGAAGTCCATTCGTTCCGGATCGCGTAGAGAGCCGTCAGATTCGCGTCGAATGTGGTCGTCCCGCCGATTAACAGATCGTCGCCCGCTCCGCCGTTGAGCAAATCGACCCCCAATCCGCCGATCAGTATGTCATTTCCTCCATTGCCGAGCAGCGTATCATTCCCCGCTCCGCCGATCAGAATATCATTTCCCGTGCCGCCGATCAGCGAATCGTTCCCCGCCCCGCCAATCAGCATGTTGTTGCCATTGCCAGCGTTGATAGACGTCCCCAACTTGGCATTGCCGGTGACGACATCGTTTCCGGTGCCGAGCGTCAAGATTTCATAAGCATCACCCGCAATGTCCAATCGGTATCCGGTGCTCGAATCCGCCGTCTGAGCCCCCACGATTTGCAGGCTGAACGTCAACCCGGACGTGAACGCAGCGAATGAAAGCGAATCCGTCCCCAGACTATCGACTAAGGTGTCCTTGTCATTCGCACCCGAAACGGTTCGAGCGGCAATCGCGTAAGTGTCGTTCCCGTCTCCGCCGTTCAGGATGTTCGTCCCCAAACCACCATTCAGAGAATCGTTACCAGTTCCACCGATCAGCGTATCGAAACCTGTGCCCCCTGTCAGAACGTCATTGCCCGCACCTCCGTCCAGCGTATTTGTGCCCGAAGTGACGCTCAGCGTATCGTTGCCGCCGAGACCGGACAACGAATTGTCGCCCGCTCCGCCGATCAGCACGTCGTTCCCTCCGCCTCCGGTCAGCGTGTCATTCCCGGTTCCGCCGATGATCGTTGTCCCAGCGACGGCATTCCCCGTCACGATGTTGTTGCCGGAACCCAGTGACACTGATTGGAATATCTCGCTCGACAGATCGAGTCGATACCCGGTCGCCACGTTGGCGAGTTGAGCCGTCCCACTTCCGACCGCAAGGCTGAATGAGAGACCGTTGGTAAACGTCGCAAACGACAGAGTGTTGGTTCCACTGGAATCGACGAGCGTATCCGTGTCGTTCGCATTTTGCACCGTGCGAGCCGACAGTATGTACGCGTCATTGCCGTCCCCACCATTCAGGGTGTTCACACCGAGACCCGCATTCATCGAATCGTTACCGAGTCTGCCGATCAGCGTGTCGTTCCCCGCACCGCCGACGAGCGTGTCGTTCCCGTCTCCACCGACCAGAATTGTTGCCTGCAGGACCGCAGCATTCACGGTCAGTGTGTCGTTGTCGGCACCGCCGTCAGCCGTGAAGGCCGTGCCGACGTTCAGACTACTCACTGCAATCGTATCGTTCCCCGCATTTCCGTTGACGGCGATCGCTGCGACCAGAGATGGGAGGAAATCGAATTCGATCCCATTGACGAAGACTGCCAAATTGTTCGCAGTCTCTGCAACGGACACGATGTCAGCCGTCGGAGAACCGGTGACCGTCAACGAGGATCCGACCAACGTCACGGGCGATCCCGTCAACA
>JANXOO010000391.1 GCA_025353525.1 Schlesneria sp.
CTGGCGTTGCTGGAATCGCGCCGACAGCGGTTGGCCGAAGGATGGCTGAACCCGCGCGAGATTGTGACGGGGGACCCGGCCCGGCTTCCTGACCTGCCGCCGGAAACCAGCCCTCAGGACGCGGCCGCATGGACGCTGATCGCGCGAGTCCTTTTAAATCTCGATGAAACCCTTTCCAAAAAATAGTCGCGTGTACGTGAATCAGTGGCGAAATGTACCTGACTCGCTACTTCTTGCGGTGAACAGTGACCCTAAGACGAGCTCAATCAGAAAGTTTTGATTATGACTGCGTTCTCGCGAAAACGTCTCTCTGATCAATCCCTTGCAATGCACGGCGATCCGGAGACTCATTGGAAACTTCAACGGGCACAGGCACAATACCTCAGTCGCCGCTGGTTCTTTCGTGATTGTGGCGTTGGCCTTGCCAGTATTGCCGCAAGTTCGCTTTTGGCACGCGATGCACATGCTGCCCCGGCACCGTCCGCAAACCCGCTCGCACCCAGACAACCTCATTTCGCCCCCAAAGCAAAGCGGGTCATCTATATTTTTCAGGCGGGTGCTCCCAGTCATCTCGAACTGTTTGACAACAAGCCCGAGTTAACAATACACGATGGTCAGCTTCCACCGGCCGACCTGCTAAAGGGTTACCGCGCGGCGTTCATCAACCCCAATTCCGCGCTGCTCGGTCCAAAGTTCAAGTTCGCCAAACACGGTCAGTGCGGGATGGAACTAAGCGAAGTTCTCCCTCACACCGCCAAGATCGCCGACGAGTTGTGCCTGATACGCACGATGAATACCGAGGCCGTCAATCACGCACCCGCTCAGATCATGATGAATTCCGGTTCGCAGCAATTCGGTCGCCCCAGCTTCGGTTCATGGACGCTTTACGGGCTGGGGAGTGACTCTGAAGACCTGCCTGGCTTCGTTGTTTTGACGAGTGCCAAAGGGACCAGCGGTGGTGCCAGCAATTACGGTTGCGGCTTTCTGCCGACGATGTACGGAGGAACTCCGTTCCGCAGTGCGGGCGAGTCCGTTTTGTATTTGTCGAATCCTGCGGGCGTTGACGCCGAAACACAGCGAGCATCGCTTGACACGCTGAACCGGTTAAATCAGCAGTCGTTTCAATCCGATTCGGATCCGGACATTGCAGCACGAATTCAAAGTTACGAGATGGCATATCGACTTCAAACGAGTGCTCCCGAACTGATGGATTTGGGGAACGAAACGAAAGAAACACTCGACAGCTACGGAATCACCAACCCCAAAGACGCCAATTTTGCACGCAATTGTCTGTTAGCAAGACGGCTGATCGAGCGCGGAGTGCGATTTGTCCAACTGTTCAACGAGGTCTGGGATCAGCACGGAAACCTGACAGCCGGGGTCCGCCAAAACGCACTCGACACCGATCGGGCGAGTGCCGCACTTGTCAGCGATCTCAAGCAACGCGGTCTGCTCAAGGATACTCTTGTCATCTGGGGCGGCGAGTTCGGTCGGACGCCGATGGTGCAGGGCGGAAACGACGGTCGCGACCACCACAACCGCTGTTTCAGCCTGTGGTTGGCAGGAGGGGGCATCAAGTCCGGATTCACACACGGCGAGACCGACGAACTTGGTTTCAACGTAGCCACTGACCCGGTCCACGTCAACGACCTTCATGCCACACTACAGCATCTACTTGGCTTCGATCATACACGCCTGACCTACCGCTTTCAGGGCCGCGACTACCGGTTGACAGATGTCAGCGGTCGCGTCATCGAAAAGATTCTGGCGTAAAGACCCAATCGCTGTAATGACGCCGATTTCCGACCGGATTTTCGGCATTTAAAGCGTTCTGGAAAGTCGTCGCGGGTCATTGTAAGGATCGGCGCATAAACAATTGTCGCAAGTTGCTGACA
>JANXOO010000445.1 GCA_025353525.1 Schlesneria sp.
TGTCAGATCGGCAGTCTTGCCCCTCGTCCGAACGACAATCCGATTCAGGACGTGGAGATCACGTCGCCTCGACCACGATTGACGAACCCGTTTCGCCATTTGGCAGATTGAGTTTAACCGGCAAATACGGGATTCCGGGACGACGAGCAAAAATCGCTAAAGGCAGCACAATCCGTCAACTTTGCCACAGCGTTACGGTCGCCTGAAAGAGACACCAGTTAGCGTGAGATTTCGCTGGTGATGCCGGAAGCCGTTTGATTTGGGCGGATTCTGAATTTGTAGGGAATTCAAAGGCGACAAGCTCAGAGGAGGCGAGTCTGCCAAAAGTAGCCCTGTCGCTCCGCGACAGGAAAGCCGTAGCGCAACCAGCTAAGCATGTTGCCCAAGGCATCCATTCGATTGAAACCTTCGATGAGCTTCACAAACGCATTTGCGATTCGTCGCCTTGATTTCAACAGGCAGTGTTTTTGCAATTCGGCAAACCTGTCGCGGAGCGACAGGGCTTTTGCCGAGCAAAACTCGGTCACAGCCAATGAACTTGGGCGACGCTCTGCGGCATTTGCCGCATCGCTCTGCCCCAAGCTGATCTGTTTTGGACGTTCAGGCCGCAAGACCACTGTTTTGCCCGTGAATTGACTCCGCGCTCATCCCGATAAATGCAGAATCCGCCCTACGGGGCTATTCCTAAGCATCGAACCGTAGCGACAGACGGCGTGCCGTTAAAAATCCCGTTATGAATTTGTCGGGTCGCGTGCTTCGACAGTCCCGTTGGCAATCATTTGTTGCGCGTCCTTGATGGCCTTGCGATAGATGGCACGATAGTTATCAGGCAATGAATCGGCATCGACTTTTGCCAGGACTTTCAATGCGGCCGTCGGTCGCCTCAGGAGTTTCACGTATAATACCGACAATTTAACGCGTTCGTGGTCTGCTGATTCGGGAAATCGTTTGATGCAGATTTCGAACATCGTTGCCGCAAGGCGTGCCTCTTTGGCCTTGAACAATCCGTCGGCAAGGTCGCGAAGTTCGTCTTCAGCCAGTTCAAAGCCGGGATCGGCGGCCTGACATTCCCAAAATTCGTCAAAGGCTTCGGTGAATTGACCGTCCTGTATTTTTTCGCGAACATTATGAACGACATCGCGTCGTGGTTCCTTGCGTGGTCGCGACTGCCGCAACGGCTGCGGTGAATCGGAAGGAGCGGGCTTTGAGCGCGGAGCCGATTCCTGAACGCCGGGTTTCTTCGTAACCGGCGTCTCTTCAATGGGCATCGGCGATTCGTCAAAGGAATCATCGAGCGACTCGAGTTCCATCAGTTTTGGTTTCGCTTTGGCTTTTTTTTTCTTTTTATTCCGGAAGCCCGTCGAATCGGAATCGAACGAGGTGTTTTCTTCTGACGCGGCAACCCAGTCTTTCTTTCGAGACGAGCGAACGATCACATCGTTCTGCCAATCACCAACGCGCATCGAAGCGTAGTGAGCGCCGCTTATGATCGAATACAGATCCCATTTTTCGCAATCAACCCAGTCAGCTTTGACGAAAAGCGTCCCCATTCCGAATCCGGTAATAGCCCCGACCGCGTGACCAACTTCGCTGGTGACTTCAAATCCGGTCGAGCTGAAAACCGCTGAAAGTATTTCCACAATAATGTAAAAGCCGCAAAACCAGAGGTATTCAATTTCGAACGTCCCTGATCGCATTCCAATATATAAACAGTGAAGTTCATTGCGTGGAGCCCAGACCAGAACGATGGCCATCAGTCCGTAAATGACCAGTGATGCACCACCCGCCCCATCGATTTGTTCGGCATTTGCGCCTGCATCGACATTGTTCGGGTTGCCGCCGTTTCCCGGA
Organism: Schlesneria sp.; assembly: GCA_025353525.1. GTDB lineage: Bacteria > Planctomycetota > Planctomycetia > Planctomycetales > Planctomycetaceae > Schlesneria. Next base: position 1,852 of record JANXOO010000445.1, read on the forward strand.
AGCTGCTTCGGATCGAATCGGGGAATCGCGTTGTCACCCTTACGCCCGTTTCCAGGGGCCGCAACAGGTTCGTCATCGTCCAGATCACCTGGACCCAAACCGTCGTCGAATTCCTGAGCGTAGACAGGAGTTTCGGTCCATAACAATCCATTTGCCGGTTTTATCCTGCTCGCGTCAGCCGAAAAATCGTTGACGTGCCCAAGCATGGCGACTTGAATCAGAATCCCGCCGACGATTCCGATGCTCAGATACAGGGTCAGATATTTCCACCAACCGAGTTTTCCTTCGACGACAATTCCAAATGCCCACAGAAAGAACATATTTCCCACGAGGTGAATCGGACCGAAGTGGAGGAAATTGTACGCGACCCATTCCAGCGGATGCAGGCCCCGTCCGTAAGTTAATAGCCATCCCTCGTTGTGCGATCCCATCCCCGTAATCGCAAAAGCGATCGCATTGGCGACAATCAAAGCGATTGTCATCCAGGGGAAGTAATAGATCGGCGCGTCGGTGCTATATGGAATCAGCATTTGTCATCCCGCGATTCGGCCATTCAAAGCACTTGTGATCCGGCAACGAGCACCGCTTCCCCTTCGCGAAGGCGTGCCAGAACAATATCGGCCATCAGCCGATGCAAACCAAGGTGCGGACAGAGCACAAATGTGACCTGTGGAAATTCCTGTTCGAGCTGCCGCTGCAACTCTTCCAGGTCGTTAACAACATGGACACCTGCCGACAAAAAATAGGGCAGCATCAGCACTCGCGTCGCCCCTTTTTTAACGCAGGTTCGTCCACCGTCGATAATCGAGGGAACGGCAATTTCGAGGTACGAGACTTCGACAAAATCGTAGTCTCCCCGTTGTGCAACCAATTCTGCCAAAAGTACGAGATCGCGATTCGCTTCAGCCCGTCGGCTGCCATGAGCAATCAGCAGCACAGCAGTCTTCGTCCGCGTCGCATCAATTGAGTGGTCGGCATCGGCCGTCAACATTGGAATGGCCCCTTCCTGAGAGTGGCGCCGTCAACTTTGTGTTCGTTATGAATCAAAACAATTGTCAAGAAGCCGGTCCAAAACGTCAATCTCATGTGATTATACCACGCGCTGTCTTGTTTGAGGCCATTGAGAAATCCAGTGACACCTGGAAACTGCTGCAATGACGGTGATTCCGCTTCGAACGCGGGAGCGGCCTCACAAACGAAGCCTCAATCCGGACCGCGAGAACTGTAGACCGATCATTGCAATTGGCCTGTCACTGTTTTGCTTTCAGGAATGCAATCAGGTCGGCGATCTGTTGTTTGGTCAGTTGTGTGTCGAGGCCGGCTGGCATCACCGAGACGGTTCCCGGTCGAATTTCGTCGATGTCCGATCGAAGAATTCTTGCTTCCTCTTTGGCTCCTGTCGTCAACAGAATTTCTTCAGGCGACTCTTTTCGAATCAGGCCATTGTACTGCTTTCCTGATTTTGTCACGACGAGCACCGGTTCGTAACTGCGTACGAAACTGACGCTTGGAAAGACCAGAGCTTCGAGTAAATCACGCTCGGAACGGATTTTTCCGATTCGTGACAGGTCCGGACCGATGTTGCCTCCTTTATAACCCATCGCGTGACAGGCGGAACAAGCGGCCTTCTGACTGTTGAATACCAACTGGCCGCGCCGGATGTCCCCTTCTGATAGCGACGTGACCAGTTCGTTCAGCTTTTCTTGCTGACGCCCCGCTTCGACATTGATTGCTCCGTACAATTCTTCCGCCCGGTTCCCAACCGTTGCTGGAAACTTCGCCAGCTTCTGCTTGACGGAATCGACTCGCAAACTGGTCAGGACCGGTGACTGCCTCAACGCGTCGACCAGTTTCAATCCCACCGCTTCATCTGAACAATGCTCGAATGCACCGAGCAAGCGATTCAGTTCCAGCGGTCCCACATTCGGGATGGAATCGACGAGCGACAATAGCGGAGCATTATCAAGCTTCGATTTTACCAATGCCTCGACAGCCGCTGACCGCGTACTGACGCTCGCGTCTTCTCCGAGATTGCCCGTGAGCAATTGAAAATGCTCTTTCGCAGGTTGGGAAACTCCCCCGGGAATCGCGGCGAGTGCATCCACGCGAGTCTCTGGCGGAAAGTTGTGGATACTCGCCACGTTCAGCAATACCAGCTTTAGATCGTCGCTCGCCCCCTTGACCTCCATTGCTCTCACCGCACCGATGGCAGGCGGGATGAGTCCCGGTTCGCCAGTGCCAATCACTGCCGTCAGCGCCTCGTACCAGGACTGAGGCATTTCTTTCAAACCGGAATTTCGCATTGCTTCCAGAACAAGTCGCTGCTTACTGGTGTTTGTCTGTTCGGTCGACAAGCGAACCTGCCGTGCCATCAATGACTGAATCGCGGCATTTCCGGAAAATTGAGACAGATGTTGGGCGAGTTCGAGCCGGTCCTGCTCCGTCAGATCGGATTCCGACAGTCGCTCACGCAGGAAATCGGCAAGTGCGTCGCCCCAGTCGGCATGACGGCCAACCAGCCACAGTGCCGTTTCT
>JANXOO010000521.1 GCA_025353525.1 Schlesneria sp.
CTGACATGTGCCACATATGCGCGATTCCGGGCGCAGACAAACCGCATCGCTCGGCTGAATTGACGGCCATTTTGGCTTTGTCGTTATCCCACAAGTGCACGCGATAGTGATGGACGGGATGAAACGGATTAACGGCGAGTACATCAGTCAAGAGCGCATCGACTGCAAAGTAGCCGCTGACATCAAGGTCGCCTCGATGTTGCCACAGGGCCAATCCCAGCATTGCCTTTGCTTCAAGATCGTCCGGGTATCGAAACAGGATCTCTTCGATCGCGTTGACAAAGTCGCGAGCACGAGACTTCCTTTTTTTGTCGTCGGCAACGTCGGCTTTGTACCAGGCGTCCATTGCCGCGATGTACTTCTTTTCCCTTTCGGACGAGCGGTCCTTGCGTTTGACTGCTTCTGCGACAAATCCCTTCGCCCGCTTTTCGTTGTTGACATTGGCCAGCGCCATCCCGAAATAGTTCATCGCGCAATCGGGATCGAGGGTTGCTGCCTGTCGAAATGAACGTTCGGCCTCGAAATACCAAAAGCCGTGCAGTTGGCCGATCCCCTGGTTAAAAAACTGCTGCACCAGCGGACTGCTGGTCGTGATCGGGAACGTGACGCGCCCGGTTGTTCCCAACAACGTCGCCGCGTGGCGCGGACCTTCGTCAAACATTTCTCCCAACATGGAATGGCCGGGCCCAATCCCGTTTTCGGGACTCAGAGCGCTCGACACCGAAGGTTCGTCTGCTGCGAGCAACAACGAAGGCGCGATGAACATTAGCAGTGAGATAAATCGCAACATTATGAGGTTCCGCACGATCTGCCGAAGTCAGATTTTCCGGGGTGGGTCAAGCAATTTTTTAATGAGTCGTTCGAGTTCCGGACCACGGGCTTCGGTTGACACAATTTTTCCATCCCGGTCGACGAGGAACGCAGCGGGAATGGAGTTGACGCCATACCGCACAGCCATCGGGTGCCTCCAACCGATGGCGTCGGCGGACGAATCGTCGAATAATTGCCCCCACGGGACGCCTTCATTGCGAATGAATCTTTCGAGCGGCTTTCGTTCATTATCGAGGCTGATAGCGACGACATCAAATCCGAGTTCGTGATATTTGTCATAGTTGGCGCGCACATTTGGCAATTCACCGATGCAGGGACCGCACCAGGTTGCCCAAAAATCAACCAGGACAACTTTGCCACGATACAATTCCCAATCGAAATCGTCGCCACCCACCATTTTTCCCTGGATCTCCATTTTTGAACCGAGCAATCGAATTTGAGCCGCTCGTCGCTTCAGCGAACTGGCGAAGGACATCAGTTTTGAATCGGTTGTCGATTTGGCAATCGTGCCAGCCAATCGATCGAATAGCGATGCCGACATTTCAGAGTCACCGTTTTTCGAGAGTTGCTCGGCGACGAACGCGACTTCCCCGAACGTCTCTTTTGCATAATTGGAATCAATGACGCGCCTGATTGATTCTTCGGCAAGTTCACTTCGTTCGTCTTTGGACAAAACTGCAAGGTTCACGGACCGCGCGATAATCCAGAATTCGTTCGCCAGTTTCGCGACAACCGGTCGGTCATCGCGGCGCAGAGCGGCGATTTCGACGACAGCTTTTTCGGCCAGATCGTCGCCACCAGTCATGGCCATCCGGATCGTGCAGACCAGCTTCTTTTGAAGAATTTCCCCCAGGATGTCATCGTCGGCAGGCTGCGCCAGGATCTTGTCTCCCGCTGCAATCAATGCGTGTTGAACGTTTGCGAGGTACTCGCTTTTCTCCTTTTCGCTGGTGAGTTTTGGCTGGCGTTTTTCGAGTTCCCGAACAAATGCGATGATGATTTCCGGGTTGCCATCGGGGACATCGAACGTCGAATCCTCACCGTCGGACTCGGCCATTGGTGGACTACTGCTGACAACGGCACCAGGTTTCTGCCCACAGCCAACACTCAGGACAAGCGTAAATATCAACGGAAAGGCGAAGAATCGTGGTATGTTCATTACCGAACCTACGGGTCGCAAACGAAGCGGCATCGACAATCTCCGAACAAGGATTAGTTCTTTCAAATGAGAATAGCCTGCCACTCCGTCACTTCGCCAGCGTCAATTCAGGTCTGTCGGAATACCTGGAGTCGTAATTTCGTAATGCAGGGAAAAATCAAGCGCAATCCAGGGTCCTGCAAACCTGTGATTGACATCTGGAAAAACGATCTATGAGGAACACCTGGAATGTTTCAAGAACACCCTTGCGCCGATGAAATGACAGACGGTAAAACGGGTGCAGTCCTGAGCCCCAAAGGGAAGTGATTCGATTACCCAGGGCCGAGTCTGAGGAGCCCTGGGTCTCCAGGAAAGTGTGATCCATTAGCCCCAACGGGCAACGCTGTGAAGAATTTTTTCAAGTGATCGGCGAGCGGGGGATGTGAATCCCCTGATTCTTGCATTTGCGGTTCGTGCGGTTGGTCTTTGCGGTCGGAATAAATCAAATGGAACTCCCGGAATCAGAATACGCACAATCGGGGGACTCACATCCCCCGCTCGCCTTTGAGGAATTCCACTCACCTGCAATATCCCTGTTTTCTCGCGATA
>JANXOO010000565.1 GCA_025353525.1 Schlesneria sp.
TGGGCACGATCCTTCTCATTCCGCGGTGGTTCATCTCGTGAAACATGGCTTCTGCGTCGCGGCACGACCGTGTCAGCCGTCGGAAAAAATACCGCAGAGAATCACGGAATTGAAATTTGCTCACGGACATCGTCGCGGATACACTCTTGGACAATGGCTGCGGTGGCATTTCTGTCTGTGTCGAAATTCTTCGGCGAAAAACTGATTCAACGTGTTGGAGTTGCGATGATTGACGCGGACCAACGTCTGAAAAAGCCTGTGCGTGTCGATGTCGCGTGGTTGCCGGACGCCGGTTCCTTTTTGCGGCGAAATCGTGTGTCATCTGTCATTGCAGCGGTCGTTTGCATGATGTCAGCCTGCCCAGGGTTGGGCGTTATCGACTCAGGCAATCACGAATACCTCCTGGAACGGAAGTGCTTTATTATGGGAATTCTTTTCGTCGCGAGCATCCGCTTTCTGTACATGACATCGATTTGCGTGCGGCGATATTTCCTGAAGCAGGCACGTCCCCGTCGACGTGCCTGGGCTCCCCGGTTTGAGGCGTTGGAGGAGCGTGTCCTGTTGACGACCGTTAGCTGGACTAACCCTGCGAGTGGCGATTGGCTCACAAAAGCAAACTGGAGCACAGGGGCTCTTCCCCAACCAGGCGACGATGTCGTGATCAACAAGGTGGGTGCGGTTCAGATCACACTGAGTGGAAGCACGACCGTCAACAGCATTTCTGTCACCGGCGATGCGCTGACGATTTCGAGCGGGACATTGACCGTCACGGGTGCGTTCACAAACACGGGAGGAGCAATTACGGTCAGTCCGGGAACGATGCTTGATGTCGGTGGTCAATACTCGCAAAACGCGGCGGGAAGCCTGAGTTTGCCGCCAGGCAGCGTGGCCACCGGAGTGGGGACGAACCTGCTTGCCAATCCAGGCTTTGAGTCTCCAACTGCGACAAACACCACGACGGCGCCCAGCGGCTGGCAAACCTGGGCCAATATCTACCTGAGCACTCAATTCGCGCGGGCAGGAGCACAATCGTTGCAGGAATATGGTGGCAATTCCGGAGTCCAACAGTCGTTTCCTGCGACGCCCGGCGTTTCATACACGGGAAGCGCTGACGCAATGACTCCATCGACCGATCGATTGACCGGTCCTGAAGGGGCGTTCCTCGCAGTCCATTTCTTTGACTCTAACGGAGTAATGCTCAATAACTATTCGCCACCGAATTCGATCACCGTTTTGTCGTCGACCAGCGCGACCGGAGGCCCGATTGCCGGGAGCGTCGGAAATCAAGGCTGGAACCATTTCACAACGACGGCCGTGGCTCCAGCCAATACGGCCTCCGTCAGATTTGTGCTTAACGTCGGCGCTTATACCGGAAATCCCGGCACGGCCGGTGGGTCGGTCTTTTGGGACAAAACGGAATTTGGACCAACTGCACTGAATACCGCCAAAGTCACAGCAGCAAGCATTATCAACGGCGGAAAGATCACCATTGGTGCTGGTGACTCTGTCACGACACGCGGTGCGTTCACACAAACCGCGACGGGAGTATTGGATATTCAATTGGCGGGCCCACCCGCCAGCAATCTCTTTGGGAACCTCATCGTGGGTGGAACTGCCACCCTTGGCGGTACGCTGCAGGCCGAATTGGTG
>JANXOO010000571.1 GCA_025353525.1 Schlesneria sp.
TCAGCGCAGTCAGCGCGGAGGTTCGTTTTTGTGTCACGACAGCTACTGTTCTCGATATCGCCCCAGTGCCCGACATGGGGGGACTCCCGATACGGGGATTTCACACGTGGGATTCCGGTGCGTGAAATCTGGTTCCGCCCCGAAACCCTGACCATTTCGTTCGTCCAACGCTCTGACAATTTGATTCACAAAAAACAGGAGAGCCTTTAATGTCGAGGAAGCTGCTAACATCGTCAATTCTCACGATGGCTGTGGGAGTTCTGGTGGGATATGCGGCGGCGCTTTCGGAGCCGCAACTACCCGCATTGGCTGCGGTCGAGTCGAAATCGGCAGATGCAAGCCCTGAACCGGTCGCGAACCACGAACTGAAGTCCGTGGTAAAGGCTCCGGCGTGTTGCTCAGAAGGTTTAAGTCGTTCAGACCAACTTGCTCTCGCCAGCCATAATCAATTGGTCGCGGCATCTCTGGCTCAATCCGGCAAGAAACCGAACATCTGCATTATCTGGGGCGATGACATCGGCCAGTCGAATATCAGCGCGTATTCGATGGGCTTGATGGGTTATCAGACTCCGAATATCGATCGAGTCGCCAGGGAAGGGATGATCTTTACGGACTACTACGCCGAGCAAAGCTGCACAGCGGGCCGGGCATCATTCATTACCGGGCAACACGGACTGCGTACCGGATTGACGAAAGTCGGTCTGCCTGGTGCCACGCTTGGTCTGCGCAAAGAAGACCCGACCATCGCTGAATTATTGAAGCCGCTGGGATATGTTACCGGGCAGTTCGGTAAGAATCATCTTGGCGATCGCAATGAATTTCTTCCCACCGTACATGGCTTCGATGAATTCTTCGGTAACCTGTATCACTTGAACGCCGAAGAAGAACCAGAATCACCCGACTATCCGAAGGATCCTGCGTTCCGGGCGAAATTTGGTCCGCGAGGTGTGCTGGAATGCAAAGCCACGGACAAGGATGATGAAACCATCGATCCTCGATTCGGGAAAGTTGGCAAACAGATCATCAAAGATACGGGGCCGCTCACCAGGAAACGCATGGAAACGATCGACGATGACACGGCGGACCGAGCGGTCGGCTTCATTCGTCGGCAAACGAAGGCGGACAAGCCGTTTTTCGTGTGGGTCAACTTCACACACATGCACTTTCGCACCCACGTGAAACCGGAAAGCAAGGGTCAATCGGGGCGATGGATGAGCGACTATGCCGATGCCATGATCGACCACGATAAGAACGTCGGCACCGTCTTGAAATCGCTCGATGACCTGGGCGTCGCCGACAACACATTTGTGATGTACAGCACGGATAATGGCCCGCACATGAATAGTTGGCCCGATGCCGCCATGACACCGTTCCGAAATGAGAAAAATTCGAACTGGGAAGGTGCCTATCGCGTTCCCTGCATGGTCCGCTGGCCAGGAAAAATCAAGCCGGGAATTGTCTCTAATCAAATCGTTTCGCATCTCGACTGGTTACCGACATTGTTGGCCATCGGAGGTAATGACGATGTCTCGCAGAAACTTCTGAAAGGCGAAAAGATTGGGGACACGAGTTACAAGGTCCACCTCGATGGACATAACCTGGTTCCCTATTTGACGGGTAAAGCAGAACAGAGCCCGCGAGAATCCTTCCTCTACTGCAACGAC
>JANXOO010000572.1 GCA_025353525.1 Schlesneria sp.
CATCGCGACCTGAAGCCGGAAAACGTCATGCTCGGCGAATTCGGTGAAGTTCTCGTGATGGACTGGGGATTGGCCCAACCTTCAAAAACGTTTCGAAAATCACGCAGTATCACCGAAACCAATACGATGGGGGGAACACCGGCCTATATGGCCCCTGAAATGGCGACGGGACCGATTGACCGGATTGTCCCGGCCAGCGATGTCTATTTGCTGGGAGCCATTCTGTACGAAATCCTGACGGGCACCCCGCCTCACGTCGCAACAAATGCGATGAAGTGCCTGATGGCCGCCGCTCGTAACGAGATCGCTCCGACGGAGAAAACCGGCGAGCTGGTCGATATTGCAATGCGAGCAATGGCTACGAATGTCGAGGACCGCTATTGCGATGTCAAATCATTTCAGGCGGCGATCCGCGATTATCAGTCTCATTCGGAAAGCGTTCTGTTATCGGTTCATGCTCACGACAATCTCAAAGACGCGCGTCGTTCAGAAAACTACGAGACCTACTCGCGAGCGGTATTTGGTTTTCAGCAAGCGATGGAACTCTGGAGCGGCAACCGGGCCGCTGTCGCGGGCGCGGCTGAGGCGAAACTGGCGTATGCACAAAGCGCGTTTCGGAAACGCGATTTCGATCTGAGTCTGTCGCTGCTGGATGAAAATAATCCCGATCACGCGGCGTTACGCGGCGAGTTGCGCGAGGCTCAACAGGAAAGAATCGCGCGACATCGGCGATTCGTGTTGCTGCGACGAATGGCGGGCGGACTGGTCGCGGCAGTGTTTCTGATCGTGATCGGGGCCAGCATCTGGATTCGCGCCGAACAATTGAATTCTATTGCCGAAGCAAAGCGAGCGAACATCGAAGCCGATCGGGCCGTCACTGCCGAGAAGCTGGCACTGATTGAAAAAGAAAAAGCAGTCGGTTCTGCACAGGAAGCTGTCCGGCAACAGTTGATCGCTGTCGAAGAACGCAATAAGGCGGAATTGGCGAAGAGGCAGGAAGAATACGAATCGTATGTTTCAAAAATTGGCCTGGCGGCGTCGCAGATCGACAAAAATGCGTTCGACGCCGCGCGCGGAGTTCTCGACTCGTGCAAACCCGATCTGCGGAATTGGGAATGGGGCCGACTGATGCATCTGTGCAGCCAAAGTTCGAAAACTTTCGTTGCGACGGCACCCATCGATGCACTCGCAGTCGACAGTACAGGCGGCCGTTTCGCAACAGGTGGTTGGGACGGAACAGCGTCAATCAGGGATCGTGTGACAGGAGAGGTGCTTCAAACGTGCAAACATCAATGCGACTATGTTCACGCCGTCGCATTCTCGCCCGACGGACGAATTCTTGCGACCGGAAGCAACGCCCCTGATGCCTTTGTTCAGATCTGGGATTGC
>JANXOO010000586.1 GCA_025353525.1 Schlesneria sp.
GAACGAGATTCTGACCCATCACGGCCAAGCCAATCAGTCCGATATCGTGCTGCGACATGCTGCAAAATCCAAATCCGCGGAGCGGGGCGAATCGTCCGCTTTTGACAAACGGTGTCAACGAACGCACGTCCCAAATCGAAGGCAGGATTGTACGCAGTCAGGGGCGGGGACGGCAAATCAAGGCGTGAAGAGTTTTCCGTTTTCAATCGTCCGGTTCTGCCCGAACGCGAAATGAATGAAAACGGTCGAGGCCGCCTCTCCTTGCTCGGCCGATGGGCTTTGGGTATGTTTGAAGAACGCTTTCAGGCCCGCCCCGTATCTCTCGCCCGATCCTTGTCGAGTGCAAAACGCAGGATGTTCAACATGCCGGTACGCCCCTGGTTTTCTTGCCTGTTTGGTCTTTTGATCATTTTTCCGATCGGCGCATCCGCCGAAGACCGGAAATCCGCCGATCCGCTCGACTGGCCGTATTGGCGCGGCCCTGAAACGAACGGTATTTCGCGGGAAAAAGATCTTCCCGACACGTGGTCTCCGGAGGGCGAAAATGTCATCTGGAAGCGACCTGAACTCGGAACCCGATCGACACCGATCGTGATGAACGGAAACCTGTATACACTTGTCCGGCACAATCCGGGAACGGCGAAAGAGGCCGAAAAAGTCGTCTGTGTCGATGCCGCGACCGGTAATACAAAGTGGGAAAACATCTTTAACGTTTTCCTGACCGACGTGCCGGATACGCGCGTCGGTTGGTCGAGCGTCGTCGGCGATCCAACAACCGGTCGCGTATTTGCCCTGGGCGTTTGCGGCTATTTTCAATGTATCGACGGTGAAACGGGGAAGACCCTGTGGTCACATTCAATGAGCGAAGAATATGGCTTGCTGAGCACCTATGGTGGTCGAACGAACTTCCCGATTGTCTACGAAAATCTGGTCATCATCAGTGGTGTCGTCGTCGGATGGGGCGAGATGGCTCGTCCCGCGCATCGCATCATCGCGTTCGACAAGCGAAACGGCCAGTCGGTCTGGTTCCAGAGCACCCGTCCGTTGCCGGAAGACACAACTTACAGTGCTCCGGCCATCGCCACGATCAACGGTCAGTCGCAATTCATCATCGGCTGCGGTGACGGAAGCGTTTACGGCTTGCAACCTCGCACCGGAAAAATCATCTGGAACTACGACGTTTCACTCCGCGGCATCAACACGGCTCCGACCGTTGTTGGCAATATGGTTCTGTGCGGTCACAGTGAAGAAAACCTCGACGACAGGGCAATGGGTGCCGTATTTGCCATCGACGCCTCGAAGCCTGGAAACATCACCAAATCGGGAGAGCTTTGGCGTACGAAAGAAGAGTACATCGGCAAGACGGCACCGCTAGTGATCGGCGATCGGGTCTATTCGGTTGATGATGGCGGTATTTTCTTCGTGAACGATCTGAAGACCGGTGCTTATATCGGAAAACAGAAGATCGGCACGATGGGTCGCGGCAGCCCCGTCTATGCCGACGGCAAAATCTATGTTGTTGACGGTAACGGTCGCTGGTTCATTTTCGCTCCCGACGAAGCGAAGGGATTGAAGAAAATTCACACGCTGCGGCTGGAGCAGGGCGACGTGAACGCGTCGCCGATTATTTCGCATGGACGGATCTATCTCGCCTGCGAAACGATGATGTACTGCATCGGAAAACCCGATGCGAAACCGGCAGCTGATCCGATTCCTGCAGCGTCGGTAGAAACGCCGACGACGACGGATCAGAAGCCCGCCACCGCACTGTTGGTTCCTGTCGAATCGCTGCTCAAGCCGACCAACAAGCAGGCCTATTCGGTTTACCTCTACAATGCGAACGGACAATACCTCAAAACGGCCGACCCGAAAGATGTGAAGTTCACACTGCAAGGGCCGGGAACGATTGACGGAGCGGGCCTGTATGTCGGGCCAGGTGGTAACGCTCACAGTACAGTGATCGTCAACGCGGAAATCGGAGAATTGAAGGGGCAAGCGCGAAGCCGGATTGTTCCCGATGTTACGGCAGAAACTCCGTGGTCATTCAATTTCGACGACGGACTGGTACCCGCCACGGGTGTCGGAATTCGTTATCGGCACATTGCGATCGACTACGACTTCTATACTTCGATAAAAGCCAAAGATCCGCTCGCGGCGAAGTTGTACATTTACCTGACGACTCAGTTTACGAATGTTCCAGCACCCAAGGCGACGATTGATGACTCGACTCCCGCCCAGGCATTTACAGGATTCAAACGGTATCTGGGTCTGATCGAAGCAATCACGAATCAGGATCAGCCCAGTATTACAGCAGAATCTATTGTGATTTGTGGGATGTTGACCGTGTATATTCCATGGAAACCGTTGCGATGGTTACTGATGACGGCGGAGCCAA
>JANXOO010000587.1 GCA_025353525.1 Schlesneria sp.
CTTCGCGGCTTCAAAAATGATCCTCTGCAATGTCATAGGATGAGTGAACTCGATCCTGATCGCGTGCAGGCAGAGCGGCGGGTCGCCGATGTCGAGTGTCTGCGCCTTCCCGATCGTTCGGCCTTTCAGGTAGGTCGCATCCCCGCAAATCGGGTGGTCGAGCGACCACAGGTGGACACGAATCTGGTTTGTTCGCCCCGTGTGCGGCGTGACTTCCAGTAACGACGTTCCGTCCGGGTGACGGGTAATGACTTTAAAATCAGTATACGCCGACAAACCGTGTTCGGGGTCAGTCTCGCGACTGCCAAGCGGACCAGCTTCCTCGCTGATCGGCATCGAGCATGTGAACGATTCATCGACAGGATGGCCCCACACTCGTGCGAGGTATCGCTTGTTGACGGCATTGGGCTGGCCTGATCCGAACTGTTGCTGAAGTCGCTTTGCAAAGTGCTTCGTTCTGGCAAAGACCACGATGCCGGTCGTATTCGCGTCAAGTCGATGAGCCGGTCGGGGGTTTTGAGGTTCGTAAACCTGACTTAGAATGTATTGCAGCGTGTTTCGGCAATACCGGCCACTTGCATGCATGGGAAGTGGCGCAGGTTTGTTGACTACTATGATCGCTTCGTCTTCATGAACGATTTGGATATCGACGTTCACATCCGGTTCTTTCGTACCTGGAATGACGTGCAGATACCGGGTTCCCGCGCGGACGATTTCGTCAGAGTGGGCGGCGACCGTATCGGCGCGAGCCAATCGGTCAATCCGACCGGGCAGCGATGCGTCGATCCTCCGTCTCAGGTGACCCGCTTCACAGGTGCGGCGCCAATCGTCGCGAGCGATTTGCCCCAGAATTCCGCAAAGAAAGTCGAGCAGCGTCTGTCCATCACATTGAAGTGAGACGTTAAGCGGTCGGATATTGTCATAGGGGATGCTGCCAGGCAACGGTGACGTGACGCGGCAGATCGCCGCGTGCCGTTCAGCTCGCCGTAGCGCTTGTTGTTCTTCGGTTGCAACAAAGCAAAACGGGCACGATTCTGCTTCGACATACCGTTGATCCGACTGCTGTTCTTCAGTCAGCGGTGACTGGCACACGTAGCACTGTTTTGTATTCGATTCGTTAAGCCCCGCGTCGACTCCGACCCGGTGGTCGAAAACGAAGCATTCGCCGTCGTAGTGGTCGCTGCCACATTCTTCGAAATACTTGAGGATACCGCCGTCGAGTTGCACGACGTTCTCGAACCCTTCCCGCTGCATAAACGGTCCGGCCTTTTCACAACGAATACCGCCAGTACAAAACATGACGATCGGCTGCTGCTTCATCGCAGCCGGCAAACGCTGGACGGCGTCCGGAAACTGCCGAAAATGATCGATATCCAGCGTCACCGCGTTCCGGAATGTGCCGAGTTGAACTTCGTAGTCATTCCGCGTATCCAGAAGGACGACCGGACGACCTTCGTCGAGCCACTTTTTCAGGTCCTGGGCCGAGAGTCTGGGTGCCGGCTTCTGCGCTGGATCGATCCCTTCGATACCGAACGAGATGATCTCTTTCCTGATTTTGATGAGCATTCGATGAAAGGGCTGGCCCAGACTTTCGCTCAGTTTTGGTTCCAGTGATTCCAGGCCAGGAACTGCTCGCAAATCCCCGAGCA
>JANXOO010000605.1 GCA_025353525.1 Schlesneria sp.
CATGTCGAATCACTTTCACTTGATTCTTCGCTCACGCCCCGATTGCGTCGCGAACTGGGATGATACGGAAATTGCGCGACGTTGGCTGATGCTCTGTCCGATTCGCAAAGATGCCGAGGGCCGAGCAGATGTGCCGAATGAAATGGAACTGAATACCATTCGCAATGATTCCGACCGGTTGAAGATTATTCGCAGCCGGTTAAGTGATCTCTCGTGGTGGATGCGGCTGTTGTGTCAGCAGATCGCGGTTCGCTCGAACCACGAGGACGACGAAGTGGGTCGCTTTTTAAATCGTCCTTCATTCTGCCCTCATTTTCCAGATTTGACGAAGTGGGAAGTTGCGATGGCCGCTTGAGTTTCGATCGGGTCGCTGCAAACCGGAAATCGGATGACAGGCACTGAGCATCGGCAGATATCGACGTGCCGACAGGTTTTGATATCGATTGGCTCGTCGGCGACTTATTGAATTTGTCGTCCAATCGCGACTGGTTTGCAGAGGCTTTCTGTCCTTGGGCGGCGACCTTGTCCCGATTGGTTGGCGACAAGTTTGTGCAGTCGCTGTATTTCATCTCCGTCTGCGTAAATAACCCATGTTCGCCCAAATGGACGCTGCACGGCAGTTACCCAACCGCGAGTGACCCAATCTTTTAATTGCTTCTCTTTGATATTCAACGTTTTGGCCAGAGATTCAGTTCGCCAATGGTTTTCCAGGAGGTCTGGGTTTTGCAATTGCTTGACGCATTCCTCGGTCATCAATAGTTTGATCACCATGTCGTTTGAAATGCGTTTTCGGATCTTTGCCGAGCGGAAGCCCTCACGTTCCAGGACTTCCGCGACTTTGGGTGATCGCATTCCCTGGAGGGTCATCTCCAGCGTTCGCTGGATCAATTCTCGATATCCATCGAGTTGTTCGTATTTCATGACCCCTCGTGAAACTTCGTGACAGCTTTCGAATCCTCCCGACCAAATGATCGAGACCGCGACACGATCCGACTTGTCGTGAACATGGCAGACCACGCGTTCGATTAACAAACGGACGATTTCCTTCTTATCTTTTGTAACGGCGTCCCCGTTCCATAGCGTCGCGACATCCCTGCACGCTTGCTGCAGTTCCTCTCGGTCGTCATCGGACAGCCGAAGACATTGATGCTGTCGGAACTCGGCCAGCTTCGCTTCCGCTTCGGCGAGATGTTGCAAAGCAAGATTCCACTGGTGTTCAAGAGAAGCGGCCACAAGCCGGTTGGCTGGGTCAACATGGCTATATCGCCGTTCTGCCAGGTCCACTTGATACCGCGCCTGCTCAACACGATGAAGACAGCCCGTTTCCAACTCCTTTCTTCGCGTGACTTCATCTTCCACAACATTCAGGCTGAGTTCGAGTGCCGCTGGTTGTAATGCCTCCAGCAGCTTATCCGTCACAAAATCGTCCAGCGTCGGGTAGGAGATCGAGGTTCCACAGGGTCGCACTCCCGCCGCGCTTCGATGACGTGCGCACGCATAGCTGCCACGGGTGTCGCTACGATAATACGGCGACAAACGTCTATGACAACATCCACAAAACACGATACCTGATAGAAGTGCCGAACCATTTCTGGCGGGACCAGTTTGGCCTGCCCGCTGATGATTGTTCCGCAATCGTTGTCGGTTGGCTTCATACTGCGGCCAAGTGATGTATGCGGGGAAGCGATCTTTGATCAGCACTTTCCACTTTTCCGGAGGAAGATATTTTTCCCCGTTGGTCTGTCGCATGCGTTTGCCGTAGCGTTTTCTGCGACAATAACCATATGCCCCCGCGTAAAGTGGATGTCTGAGGATCTCATGCACGGTTGACAGTGCTGGTGGACGCCAGTCGAGGCGACCTGTGGCATCTCGGAATGGCAGCAGGATTTGATGCTTGTGTAAGTGATGATACAAGCCGTACCCGCTGCCAAGCGTTTCGAACAGCTGAAAGAATGTCTGCATTGCATGGCGTGCCGATTCGTCTGGATCAAACTCGGGGAGCCCGACTTGGTTACTGATATAGCCGACGGGAATCTGATGAAACATCTCACCGCGTTGAGCCTTGTTCAAGCGACCTCGTTCGAGGCGAACCTTCATCGTATGCAACTCCATTTCACTGATGATTCCTTTCAATCCGAGAACCAAACGGTCGTTGGGGTCATTGGTATCAAAAATGCCGTCCTCGTCTGCGATCAAGACCTGGTAGATCGCACAGACCTCAAACAAGTCACTCCAGTCTTTCGAATTGCGGGCAAGCCGACTCATTTCCAATCCCATCACAACGCCGACTTTCTGCTCTGTCACCAGATTCAACAGGCGTTGAAATCCGGGTCGATTTTCTCGCCCGCTGCCACTGATGCCGAGATCCTCGTCGATGATGACGATCTGATCGTGACCCCAGCCAAAGGAGGCCAAGCGATGAGCCAACTGGTATTGTCTCTCCGTGGACTCTCGATGGTCCCGCAATTGTTGAGGAGTGGACTGACGAACGTAGAGGACGGCGTGGTGGCTGAGGTGGTCGACGGTTACCTTCGAAGCGTTAAAGGGAATCAGAACTCCCGGCTTTGGGGGAATCGGCAGTGAAAGCTCATTCATGACAAACCTCCTTTGCAGGATGTTTGCCCAACAAATCCATCGTCCGCGTCGTTGCGTTGTCGAGTGAGCTGTTCTGTGGAATCAGAGGAAGTTGCGGATCGACTTTGGAGGTCTCGTGGCCCCTTCGCATCGCCATCCTCGCAAGAATTATCAGTACTCGCTTCTGAACCTGGGATGTCAGTCCCTTGTTCCACAACTGTCGTAGCGGCAGAATCGCCTCGCTGCGCGGGGGGGCACGACGATTCGGGTAGTGGCGTCTTCCATGACAGAGACCTTTCTTCAAATTGTCGCATTCGGGTGCTCGTCCATCGAGCAAGTTCCATCAGTGCGTCAAGACCAATTATCCCGATTTTCCCAGTTCCGCCAACGCGGAACTTGTGGGTGTTGTTGACGGTGGTTCTTT
>JANXOO010000674.1 GCA_025353525.1 Schlesneria sp.
CGGGCACCGGTTTCGCGAATCGTTCACGAACTACAGCGTCCCCGGCGAACATGTCGTTGCCAATCAGTTGCGGTTCGCCCGCAAGCATTTCACTTCGTCCGTCTGGGACCAGTGGGTCGATGCGTGCCGGGTCCGCTCCAATCGCCCGCTGGAGGATCATCCCGAAGGATTGTGGGCCCGCGCCTGGCAACTGTTCGAGGAAGACCGCAAGAACGTCGAACAGGAACGGAATTTTCTGCAGAGCCAACGCTTGCACGACGAGTTCTGGTACGCAAAAAAGTTTTCGCTCGACTGGCCGCAACTCGCCGGTCCATCAGCGACCGCATCAACCGGCTCCGGAAACGGTGCAACAAGCGGTCAAACGGCGGCGCCAACGTCCGAGAGGCCGATTGCAGCAACATTCACAAAATCCGCCGCTATTGTCGGCTCATCTGCTGTGTTTGCGGTCAGCCCCAGTCCGCCGCCCGGCCCCGACAAGCCGATTACTTCACCGACGCCCCCATGCGATTCCACATCTCCCACGTGCGACCCGAACGCTAATTGTCCGACCAATGAGACAAGTGCAGAACCGGTTCGCTATTTCAACGGCGAAGTCAAATTGTCCGCCGTCGATATCTCATCTGGTGCGTTCGGCGTGAACTGGCAGCACCAGCGGACATATTCCAACCAGTTATCCTTTAACGGAGATATCGGACAGGGGTACTGCTGGTTGATGAATCAAAGTCCCTATCTGTGGGTCGATGCGACGACGCAAGACATGGTCGTCGTTCGCGGAACGCAAGGAAGCTTGCGGTTTAAAGTCAACACGGATGACACCTACACCGCCCTGTATGGCGGCAAAGCGACGCTCGTTCATAATGTCGCTGCCAAAACGATCACGCTGACGTATCAATCCGGATACCAGCAGATCTTCCAGGACTTCACGTACGCCTTTCCGTTTGGTGGAGTTTTCTCGAAGCAGATCGAGGCGGGCGGACTGGTGACGACCGCCGCTGGCCACAATTCGCTCGGAGCGGTGACAGAATTCCAGCGCAGCAGCACCGTTGCAGGCGTTACCAACACCGAATCGTTCCTCTATTCGTTTAACTCCATCGGCGATGTTTCGTCGCTGCTCCACCGTCGCCAGGTCAACGGCGGTGTCTGGTCGAACGTTCGCCAGGCGGTGTACTCGTATCATTCCGGCACCGATTCGTTCGGCTCGGCAGGAGACCTGAAACTCGTCGAAATCCAGCTTTTTTCCGGCAGTGCCTGGGTCGACTTTGAAAAAACGTACTACAGGTACTATATCAGCGGCGCCACGAACGGGTTTGTTCACGGACTCAAGTACGTCATCGACCCCGCCAGCTTCCAGATGATGACCGGACTCGGACTCGACCCGACGACGGCCCCCGACGCCCAGTTGTCACTCTACGCCGACAATTACTTCGAATACTATCCCCTTAACAATCCGCAAAAGGTTAGCCTGGAGCGGGTCTATCGAGGATCGCAAACGTTCACGTACGGGTACTCGGTGGCGACGGACTACGGCTCCGGCCCCCCGGTGACCATGGGGGAATGGAGCACGATCGCGTCGGAACATCGGCCCGACGGATCCCGAT
>JANXOO010000822.1 GCA_025353525.1 Schlesneria sp.
CCGCGACCAGCCCAAGGAAGGGCGTGGATTCGGGAATCGTGCGCGCTGACAGGGATATTCAAACACGATTTCGAGCGATCCATAGAAAATAGGTGCTAAGCTCGAAGCAACTTATCGATCTGCTTATGTGTGTATTATACCTCCGCTGCCCAGAGTGCCGCGCGATGTTCCGTCGGGAGACGGAAGCGACAAAAATGATGACCGAACAATTCCCATTCCGGGAATTGCTGTTCGTTGCAGCGTCTTTACTCCGTGCAGAAAACTGAGGTGTTCGTCTGAAACGTTCGTGTTGGTCAGGTCAAGAATCTGGAGACTCTTGCACAAAGCGATGCCGTAAAGCCCTTGACCGTGGAATTTCGTATTGGCCAGACGAAACTCTACAGCGTCGGCATCGTCCTTAGGGATTTTTGGAAGCCAAAGTTCTCCATCATGGTTGTTGTAGTCCACGATCTGGACAATGAAGTCGATCTTGGGAAGATCGTCCATGGACAGGACCGCGATTCCCTTTTTGGCCTTCGTCGCCACTGTTAGTTTAGCTCCCGTTTCGAACATTCCACGAATCCAAACCAACCGATCTGGCTCGATGATCGTGATTTCTGGCCGAGCTTCTTTAAGACGTTTGAGGCCACGAAGTGTGACCGCCGTATTACGGAGATCAATGGTTGTCAGCGATTTCATTTCAATGAGATCCCGAACCCCCGCATCCGTCACGTATGTGAAACGGAGAGTCAGTTGTTGTAGATTCGGAAGATGCTTGACGGAATCCAGCCCTTTGTCAGTGATGCCTCGACTACTCATTCCAAGCTCCCGAAGGACCGGCAGCGTGGAAATGTACTCAAGGCCAACATCGGACACATGCCCATTATTAGATTGTCCTTCGGTGTAAGATTCGAAAACTAAATACACAAGCTTCGTTAGTTTTGCAATTTCCTTAAGGCCACTATCGCCGAGAGTTCCTCCTGGCAGCACCAAGACCGTGAGATTTGGAAATTGTTCTGAAATCACCTTTGCCATGTCGTCAGTTGCACCTTCTGGTCCAATGGCGAACATCGTCAGGTCGTCGTTTCGTCCGTACCGGTGCAATCCTTCCGTCGTAATTGGAATGTCACCCATCCAAAGAGAATTGAGCCTTCGAAGTTTGCGGAGCGAAATCATTGATTTATCCGTGATCCCCGGTCTCAAAGGCGACGAAAGTTGCAGATTGGAAAGGCTGGGGATCGATTCAAAGACAGGGACACCAGCGTCGGTCAGTGAATGTCCGGAAATCACCAATGTCCGAAGATATCGCAATCCATAAACCCGTGTTATCTCTTGGTCATTCATGTGGGGATTCATCGTTGCGGCAACCTCTTTTAGTCGAAAAGGCCCTTGAGGGAGTTCGGCTTCCTTGTCAACTTTGAGTTGCGGCTTTCCCTTCTCCTGAATGATGACGCTCCCGCCAATTTCGATGATCCACTTCGCGGCCTCAACATCTGGCGACGGCGGCAAATTGCCCCAGAAAATATCGCTGTTCGGAGATTTCTTTTCCAATGCGATTCCGCCGAGGTCGGTCACTCCCGTCCGAGTTAGGTCGGCGAGTTCCAGACTTTTGTACTCGGTCAATGCTGTGGCTTCGCGATTGCCGATTGCGGTTCCGGCCAGTTCGATCTCCGTCAGATTTGGAAACAATTGCGGTAGACGGCGGATGCTGGCGGGGCTGACCCCCGAATCGTTCAGAACCAGTTCGGTCACTTCAGGGATCGCTAAGTCGTCAAGCCAGAGTGGGCGGATCTCGTGCAGGTCGATCCGTTGCACGGCGAATTGTTCCGGCAGATCGTCGAACCGAGACAGTTCTTGCGGCAGTTGTCCTTCGGTGACAATCGTTACTTTGCCGCCGAGCAGCATGATGTCGCGAATGATGTTACGACGCGAGTCGTACTTGCCGCCAAAAACCGTGCATTGGGGCAGTGACTTTTGCAGGCGTTTCACGCCCTCGGGCGAAATCTACGTCCCTTGCACGATCAGATGAGTGAGCCACGTCAGTTGGCTAAGTGTTTCGATCGACTTGTCCGTCAACAAGGATTTACTCAGTTCGAGGACGCGCAGGTTCGACAATTTGGTCAGTGGAATAACACCCTCGTCTGTGACTTTGAATCCCACTGTGCGCAGCTGAGACAGCTTTGGAGACGAATCGGCGATCGATGCGAGACCGGGGTTGCTCACACTTTCGCTGACGAGCGCCAGCGTCTGCAACTGTTTCAGTCCGGCGAGGAGTCTAATTCCATCGTCAGAGAAGGGGCGAACGGGGGATAGGCCACCGTCTGCGACCAGGAACGTCAGGTTTTGGAGTCGCCCCAATGATGCCAGACCCGTATCCGAGATTGGGCAGCCACGGAGATTGAGCGAAGTCAGCGAAGCCAATTGCGGTAGATGTTCTAACCCGGCGTCGGTGACTTTGGTGCGTGACAGTCCCAGTTCATGCATCGCCTGCAATCCCCATAGTTGACCAAGCTGCTGGTCGTTCACCGCATCAAGCCCATCCAGGCTGATCGCCTCAATCCGAAAGTCTCCCTTCGGCAGCGAAGTCGAGTCGTACACATCGAAGCTTGCCCGTCCTGGTTCGAGTACATTGACTCGGCCACCCACCGAGATGACCCACTCGGCCACTGCTCGCTCGCTGAATGCTGCCGCACGAGGCTTCGCGGGTGCAATTGGCGTCGCGTCCGCCGCCACTGGTGTGACTTCAGCAACGGGCGGCACGGCATCGGCCCGGCGATTCATGCGCGAGACAATTCCCGCAACCGCGACCACCAAAATCAAAACTCCGCCACCGATCACGCCCCACAGCATCAGCGAGTTCGGCGGGGACGACTTCGGCTTAGATGCCGACCTCTTGGACGATCCGGGTTTCCCCGATGATCCCGAGCGTCGTTGCGGATGTTGATCTGCTGGCATGGTGTTGGCCCGTCGCCGATTAATGCGTATCAAAGGTGAAAACGGGGACAGTAAGAATTCATTATTCAGACCACTTTATCTCGCAGTTCGGATTGGCCTGTTTGAAACGGGCGATCCCCGCAACAGTTACGTTGGTTCGTGTCAAGTTGATGCGTTGGAGTGACTGCATGTTTGCGAAGATTTCGAGATCGCGGTCGGCGACCCCTGTCCCCGACAGATCCAGAATTGTGAGAACGGGAAACAGGGTAGGAAGTTGTCGGATGCTGTGAGTGGAAATTGCCGAGTCAGCAAGAATCAGCTCACTAGCATCCTTCAGAAGAAGAAATTCTGGAGGTAGCGGTCGCACGTTGCGAAGATCGATCTTTTGCGTCGCGAACTCTTTGGGAAGGTCGTTGAACGATGTGTCGCCGATCTCTCGCGTGGCTCGTCCGGCGATCGAAACGGTAACGTGCCCCTTGACTTGAACGATTGCACGGACCTGATTGCGGCGTGAACTGTAATCACCGCCGAAAACACGGCAACCGGGCAGGCTGGTTTGCAGGCGTCGAACGCCCTCGACACTGATTTGACTTCCCTGCACGTTGAGTTGGGTGAGTCGCTTAATCTTACCGATTGATTCAATTGCCCCGTCCGTCAATTAGGACTGAATGAGACTCAACGAACGAAGATGACGCAATTGCGACAGTGGCTCGATCGCACCGTCCTTGAGGGGGGCATATTCAATGTTCAAGTTGACCAGATCGGGACAGTATTCGATGAGTCCAGCCACTCCGGCTTCCGTAATATTTCGGCTGGCGAGGGTTAGAGTTTCCAACTTGGAGAGTGACC